>JBOFXO010000040.1:0-5855 GCA_051654185.1 Vibrionaceae bacterium
CAAACTCGGTGATCCCTGCCACATTGGGCGGCAGCTTTGACTCCTCTAAAGCCTGCTTTGACAACGCAGTAAAAATTATTGGCTTTGCGCTATCTGGCGCGGATTTTTTGTTATTTTGTAAAGTGTTAGCAAAGTTAAAAGCGGGATTATGTGAGGTTAAGATCAGATCTGCAGATTCGGCTAATTTATTGAGCGCAAGCAGCTCTGCCATCTTTTTTTGGATTTTGCTATTAGGAAAACGCAGTGCATCTAAATAAACAACAGAAAAATCAACAGGCTCTTGCGATAAAATTAAGGCGTCGCGCATCCCTTGTTCGATAGCGTCGCTCCACGGCAAACCACGATGAAATGAATTGATATACAAAACTTTTTTATTCGGGGGAAATTTAAAATCGGGCAAGTTCTCGCCATCGACTTCCTGCGCAATCGCTTCTTGCGCAAATGCAGCAGGAGCCGACGCAACAGCTAACGATATAAGAAAAAGAAATGGCAAAAAAACAGAGCAGCCAAAAGTCCAAAAAACACTTCTTATTAAACCAATTTGCGTCATAACCCCTCTTTTTAATTCTTTTTCATCGCATTGATCAACGCTTAAGCTAAGCAAGATAAAATTTGCATAGCGCTAACTTTGTTAAAGTGCCCCTTTATCCGTTACAAAAATAGGCCGCTAAAGAGCAAAAAAATTCAGTGATCTCAAGCAATATTTCATCCTTTTAAACAAATTGCACGAAAACTGGTTAGCATTGTAAATTTTAAAGAAGCTAACTCTATTATCTATAACGATATTTGACAATTTTCTCTACAACTTAATAAAACGATTTTTGCTGTGCATTTTTGCTGACACCCTGCAAATCTATTTAAAAATTGCTAAGAAGCCTTGCAGCGAGGTCGTTAAAAAGAGATAAAAAAAAGAAAAAGTTAAGCCAATCGTGATAGCATTATTCACCATTGCTGTTTTCGCGTTTTTCGCGTTGCTCTTAACAAAAAACACAAAGATAAGCATAAAATCGCCCATCACAGGTTTTAAGCTGTCTTTCAATTCTAGCGCTTTCATTGCCGCTGGCGTAACAACCCTACCGCAATAAAGGACGTGAATAGTGCTATAACAACGCCATTGACTGCGCGATCACAGCTGCTACCAAATTCAAGTCTGTATGAAGGTTGTTTATGAAACACAGCATCGAAATTTTGATCCCAGAAAAAGAGATCCAGCAGCGGATCAGTGCGTTAGCCGAGCAAATCACTCAGTTTTATAAGAGCAGCAACGATCTCGTGATGATTGGCCTGCTACGCGGCTCTTTTATCTTTGTTGCCGATCTTGCGCGTGCCATACAATGCCCTCTTACCCTTGATTTTATGACAGTTTCAAGTTATGGGGCAAACATGCACAGCGGTGATGTGACTATATTAAAAGATCTCGACGATGATATTGAAGGGCGAGACATTTTACTCGTCGAAGACATCATTGATACTGGAAAAACCTTGCATAGCGTGTGCGAGATCTTAGCGCGGCGCAATCCTAAATCGATCCGCATTTGTACCTTGCTTGACAAGCCCGAAAGGCGTGAAATTGAGATCCCTGTCGACTGGGTAGGATTTCAAATTCCTGATGAGTTTGTTGTAGGACTTGGCATCGACTACGCGCAAAAATATCGCAACCTGCCGTACATTGGAAAAGTGGTTCCCGCGTAAGCTAAGCGCACATTAAGTTGACGCTAGCGCTTTTGAGCAGCTAGCGTCAATTGATACAAAACGATTTTTTTACGCTTTTCACATTTAAATAAAACAAAAAAGTTAACTTATAAGCTTGTTAAGCGCGGCATGATAAACAACCTCAAGCGTCTGCTTATTATTGGCCGTCATATTGAGCGTTTTTAGCACGCCATCGCTAATGTCGTAAAACAAGCCATGAATGTAGAGATCTTGCCCTCTGTCCCAAGCTGAGCGTACTACGGTAGAATTGCCAAGGTTATAGCTTTGCTCAACAACATTGAGCTCGCACAAACGGTTTGCCTGCTCTTCGAGTGGAAACTTATTGAAAAACGAGCGGTGTTTTAAATAAATATCGCGAATATGCAAAAGCCAGTTATTGATCAGGCCAAGCTCAAGATTATCGATAGCAGCATGTACGCCGCCGCAGCGGTAATGGCCACAAATGATGATGTGCTTGACTTTTAGTACATCAACCGCATATTGCACTACCGACAGGCAGTTTAAATCAGTGTGGATCACCTGATTTGCAACATTACGGTGCACAAACAGCTCCCCAGAATCAAGCCCTGTCAACCTTTCTGCAGGAACGCGACTATCAGAACACCCTATCCATAAGTATTCTGGCCGCTGCGCGCTGGTTAACGAGGTAAAATACTCAGGATCAGCTTCCCGGCACTGCATTGCCCATACGGCATTTTGATTAAATATTGCTTTAAGCTGTTGCGCCATTTTCTACCCCAAAGCTCCATCTTTGTCATGTTGAGATGCTTTGTATAGCAAAAATAACACCAAGTTAATAGAGCCTTTACACAGCAAAAAAACAATAAGTTGGCGAAACCTTGTTCTTTTTACATGCTGCCCTTTTGCGCAGGCCATTTTACCTCGGCAGCGCTATGGTCTTTGCTGATTGATTGCATAATTGTAAAAATTACGATATAGACAAAGCTTACACATTTTAAAAATCGACTCCCCCAAGAAGGCAATTTCGAGCATGATAAAAGCACTTGAGTTAGAAAACTTGACCAAAGTGTATGGTAATACACAAGCACTAAAAGGGATTTCGCTGTCGGTTGAACAAGGCGATTTTTATGCGCTACTTGGGCCAAATGGCGCCGGCAAATCAACCACTATCGGCATTATTAGCTCGCTAGTTAATAAAACCGCAGGCAAAGTGACTATTTTTGGCGTCGATTTAGCCGCGCAGCCAGAGCTTGCTAAGAGCATGATCGGGCTTGTACCGCAAGAGTTTAATTTTGGCCAATTTGAAAAAGTGATACAAATCGTCGTCAATCAAGCGGGCTACTACGGTATTGCGCGCAAAGAGGCCAAATTGCGCGCGCAAAAATACCTCACCTTGCTTGATTTATGGGACAAGCGCGATCAGCAAGCACGCACCTTATCTGGCGGCATGAAGCGCCGGCTTATGATTGCCAGAGCTTTGATGCACGAACCTAAGCTTTTGATTTTAGATGAGCCAACCGCAGGGGTTGATATTGAGCTGCGCCGCTCTATGTGGACATTTTTAAATGATCTTAATCAGCAAGGCGTGACCATTATTTTGACCACGCATTATCTTGAAGAAGCCGAGCACTTATGCCGCAACATCGGCATCATCAACAAAGGCGAGCTTATCGAAAACACCAGCATGAAAGCGCTGCTGCAAAAGCTGACAGTCGAAACCTTCCTCTTTGATTTAACGCCATTTTCGCAGCCCATTGATCTGCCTGGACTAAAATGGAAAATGGTCGACAACAATACGCTTGAAGTGGAGCTCGATAAAAAACTGTCACTCAATACCGTATTTGATGCGTTATCGGCACAAAAAATCTCAGTTATATCAATGCGCAATAAAAGTAATCGCCTTGAAGAGTTGTTCGTCAATTTAGTGCAAGAAGATGTCGCAGCGCAGGAGAAAAAGCAATGAAACCATGCTATTGGGTGGCGTTTTACAGCCTGTTATTTAAAGAAATCACCCGTTTTTCGCGCATTTGGATCCAAACGCTGGTGCCGCCGGTGATCACCATGACGCTCTATTTTATTATTTTTGGCAACTTGATCGGCTCGCGCATTGGCGATATCGATGGTTTTAGTTACATGGCCTACATTGTGCCGGGGCTTATCATGATGTCAGTGATCACAAACTCGTACGCAAATGTCTCTTCGTCATTTTACACATCAAAGCTGCAGCGCAGCGTAGAAGAGCTGCTCGTTGCGCCGGTGCCAACTTACGTCTTTATTGCCGGCTACGTAGGCGGTGGCGTGGCGCGCGGGCTGTGTGTGGGGCTTTTAGTGACGCTGCTGTCGCTCTTTTTTGTACCATTTAACATTGCACATCTTGGCATCGTTATCACCACCGTTATCTTAACCTCGACCATTTTTTCGCTAGGCGGGCTTATCAATGCGGTGTGGGCGCGCACTTTTGATGATATCAACATCATTCCAACTTTCGTGCTCACCCCGCTCACCTACCTTGGCGGCGTTTTTTATTCGCTCTCGCAATTATCGCCATTTTGGCAAGGGGTATCTAAATTCAACCCTATTGTTTATATGATCAACGCCTTTCGCTACGGCTTTTTAGGCACTAGCGATGTCAGTATCTACAGCGCTTTTTTAGTGCTGATAACCTTAGTTATCGCGCTGTACATCACAGCTTGGCATTTGATCACCAAAGGAATTGGCCTAAGAAGTTGATAGCCTCTTCCCTTTGATTTCCATGCAATGAGCACAGCTGCAAGCTGTCAATGTCATAAACAAACAAAAAGGAATGAGCATGCAATTTACCTACTGCAATCCAACCGTGATCCATTTTGGACAAGGCCAGATCAGCGCTATAAAAAAAGCTATCGCATCCAACAGTAAAGTGCTGGTGATCTATGGCGGTGGCTCTATTAAAAAAAATGGCGTTTATCAGCAGCTAAGCCAAGCCTTAACCGGTTTTGAATGGCATGAGTTTGCAGGTGTTGAGCCAAATCCAACGCAAGAAACACTCGATCGCGCTGTCGCCATTGTGCGTGAAAAACAGATCGATTTTATTTTGGCGGTTGGCGGAGGCTCGGTGATCGATGGCAGCAAATACGTGGCCGCAGCCGCCCACTATGCAGGTGACGGCTGGGACATTTTAACCGGTAAACACACGCCCACATCTGCAGTCAAACTTGGCGCAGTTTTAACGCTACCAGCCACAGGCTCAGAGTCAAATTCAGGCGCTGTGATCAGTAAAGCGGCAACCCAAGAAAAATTGGTGTTTATGACACCATTGGTGCAGCCGGTTTTTGCAATCCTTGATCCCACCACCATGCACAGCCTACCACCACGCCAAATTGTCAATGGTGTTGTCGATGCTTGGGTTCATGTGTGTGAGCAATTCATCACCTTGCCACAAAACGCGCTGGTACAAGACGGTTTTTCGCTTGCGCTGCTGCATGCGCTAAAAAATCTTGGCCAAACCATCAACCATAAAGATGAAAACTGGTTTGCAAACTTAATGTGGGCGGCAAACCAAGCGCTTAACGGGCTTATCGGCACAGGCGTTGCGCAAGACTGGGCTACGCACATGATCGGCCATGAGCTCACAGCGCTTTGGCATGTTGACCATGCGCGCAGCCTTGCCATTATTCACCCTTGGCTTTTGCGCAATCAAATCGAGTCTAAGCGTCATAAGCTTGAGCTTTTAGGCAAGCACGTTTTTGCGCTGCCACAAACGGCCGATCTTGCCGAGCGCACCATCGATGCGATGGAAAAGTTCTACCACAGCTTAGATGTCGCAACCCAACTGACCGAGCATCAATGCGATAAGCAAAGCGCCATCGAGCAAGTGATCGCAAAACTCACCGCGCATGGCCACACCGCGCTCACAGAAACAGGCAAAGTGACGCCCGCACAAGTACGCGAAATTTTGCACAACGCCATCGCTTAAGCCTCAGTGCGCGCACTTGCTGCGCGCATATTAATTTACCCATTTTATCAAGGAGTTAACATGGGAGACGTTACCGTTTACCACAATCCAAAATGTGGAACGTCCAATCGCGTATTAGCACTGCTTGAAGAGCGTGGCATAAAGCCGCTGGTGATTGAATATTTAAAAAATCCGCCTTCGCGCAGCACGCTTGTAGAGATTTTGGCTAAAATGAACTGCGCGCCGC
>JBOFXO010000041.1:0-4020 GCA_051654185.1 Vibrionaceae bacterium
CGCTTTTTGAACAAAACCACAAGCCCTACAGCTAGTGCAAGAAAAGCAAGCAGACCTAAAATGGAAGAGCCACCACCTAAACCGCTAAAAAGCGCAGCAAACAGGCCGCCGGCCAATACACCGCCAAGGATCCCGCCAAGCAATCCTTTCTTGGAATCACTTTTAGGCGCAGTATTAGGTTGCGTTTGACTTTTGCTCGCGTCATTATGTGCGCCAGCTGGACTTTTAGTTGGAGCAGGCGCTGTTTTAAAGCTTCTTCCTGCACTGCCTCCGCCGCCAAACTTTTTGGCATCGACAACCGGTGAAGTCACTATCACCATGAAGATCAAAGAAAAAATCGAAAGAAAACGTTTCATAGATTTTCATTACCCTATTACAAGCTTTCAAGCCAAAATTAGCTTTTGTTATCCTAGAGGGGGGGAATAAAAAGTCAAGCAGGACAACCTCAGCAGGTTACAGCGCCCCAATTTTCCATTACAATTTTCCTGTGCACGTTTTATCCATTTTTACCTGCGAGAATTCATGCCACGCACCGTTTTAAAAGCTTGCGTGATCAAAAAAACGCTGCATTGCGTTTAAGAAGGAGCAAGAGTCATATGTCAAGCTTTATGAGAGATACCCACAGCAAAACAGTCGGTTATATCCTGTGGATCTTTGGCTTTTTAGGTGCTCACCGCTTCTATTATGGAAAACCGGTTTCAGGCACTATTTGGCTTTTTACCTTAGGGCTGCTTGGAATTGGTTGGATCATCGATCTGTTTTTGATCCCATCGATGGACAAAGAAGCTGACTACCGCTTCACCTCAGGCCCAAAAGATTACACCATTGGCTGGATCTTATTGACTTTCTTTGGAATTTTCGGCTTCCATCGCATGTACATTGGCAAATGGTTTACCGGCCTGCTTTATCTGTGCACCGGTGGCGTATTTTTGCTTGGCATCATCTACGATTTTTGGACGTATAACGCGCAGATCTCAGCGTGCAATAACAACCGTTTTCGCTACTAAGCGCTTTTTTACTTTTTAGCCTTATTTTCAACGAGCCGTCACGCTAACTGCAAAGCGGCCCATTGCTTTAATGCTTGGCGCGACATCTTACCATTGATCGGCAGCAGCTGCGCTGGGATGTTCCACAAATAATGCGGACGCTCAAAAGCGGGCAATCTCTCTTTTGCAAAGGCAAAAAATGCTTCTTTTTCTACATCGCCTTGTACTAACGCTGCGGCGACCTGTCCCCAACGCGGGTGCGCGACAGGCACAATAAACACCTGCTGCACGCCGCAACACTGCCTAAGCACACGCTCAACCACCTCTGGCTGCACATTTTCTCCGCCACAAATAAACTGCTCATCGCGCCGTCCTAAGATCACAAGCTCGCCGTTCGGCAAACGCTGCGCGCGATCTTTAGTGGCAAACCAGCCACGAAACGGCTTAAGTACGCCGCGCCGCACATAGCCCTTAGCCAAGCACGCGCCGCGCACTTGCACCTCACCGCGCAAGGTTAGCCGCAGCTTGCGAAAAGGCAGCGGCACGCCAACAGAGAAAAGCTCATCGGCGCGCTTTACCGTCACGGTTGAGCCCATCTCTGTCATGCCGTAACCACACCAGCAAGCAAGCCCATGCAGCTGCGCTTGTTCGACCAATTTTTGCGGGATCTGCGCGCCGCCCAGCAGCACAGTGCTAAGCGTTGTGGGAAGGGTATTTTTATCAAGCAAGCTTTGCAGCTGCGTAGGCACAAGCGATGCGTGTGTTGCGCCATCAAGCGCTACTGCTAAGTTTGCGCCGCTGCAATCAGCAAGTTTAAGCGCGGCGCCCACGCTAAGCCAGCGCCACACAATCGCAAGTCCAGAAATATGAAACAGCGGCAAACTCAGTAGCCAGCAATCATCTTGAGTAAAGCGCAGGCGCTGTAATAGACCTGCGGCGCTAGCTAAATGCTGCGACATCGCATGCGCTACGATTTTTGGCTCTCCACTTGAGCCTGAGGTGTGGGTTAAGGTGAGTGCCTGCTTGGTAGAAAAGCAGCTTACAGGCAAAGCCGAGCGCGCGCGCACAGCTGGAGCATTTTCCACGTGTGCATCCTGCAAAAAGTCACGCAGCTGCTGCCACTGCGCAGCGCACAGCTCAACAGCAGCCGCCTGCTTGCTAATGTGCTGCTTTCTTGAAGTGCTAAAATTGGGGTTGATCAAACATGTCGCAATCCCTTGCTGCCACGCCGCAAGCATTGCTGCTAGCAGCAAATAAGGCTCTTCTTGTGCAGGTAAAACAATGCTCAATAAGGGGCTAGCATGGGACGTTTTTGCTCTTTGCTGAAGCGCCTCATTTTTAAGATCAGTAAAAAAAGGAGAAAGCCTATCGACAGCAAAAATCAATTGCTGCCAAGTAATTTTTTGCGCATAAGCGCCATTTCCAAGCACGAGAGCCGTGCGAAAAGGAGCTATGGCGCACCAATGGCGCCATGGAAAATCATGAAACGTTAAGCGCTGTGCCATATTTTTTCACAATCGCTTAATTTTTGTATGGGCAGCTTACTTGCTGGCCATTCACTTTCAAGCTGCGCAGCAAAGAGCGACAGTGTATCAAGCCCTGGAGTCACATCTGGGGTTAGCCACGCAGCAAGACGCGCTAACTGGCAAAGCCCAACGCTTGACTCAAAACTTGAGCTGATCACAGCTTGCTTACCAAGCTGATGCGCTTTTGCCACCAAAGCTTGTACCTGCGCAAGTGAGCCTGTCAGCGTAGGTTTTATAACGACTGCGGCTAAATTGGGCGCATCCCAAACCACAGAGCCATCGCGCAAACTTTCATCCCATGCTAGCGCAATGCCCGTTTGCGTAGAAAACTCAATACTTTGCTCACAATCAAGGCAAGGCTCTTCAATAAAATCAATACGTGCACGCTGCTCTTGAGTTAAATAGCTGGCAAATTTTAGCGCTTTGGCCAAACTCCATTGCCGATTGGCATCAAGGCGCAGTTTAAGCGTGGGAATAGCGTCTAAAAGCATGCTAACCGTTAAACCATCACGAATTGGTTCATAAAGCCCCACTTTGATTTTTGCCAGTGGCGCAAAAAGATCTGCCAGCGCGATCAGCACCTCATCGGGATCACCGCTGCACAGCGGCGCCGTTTGAAAATTGCCCGCTTTAGGCAAACTTTGCGCCAGCTCAAGCTCAGCAAATGCCATCGACAAACCAAAGGCTACCGAGGGCAAGCTTGCTGCTTGTAAAATCTGCTCGCAGCTTTCGCCCTGCGTCCAGCGCATGAGCAAAAGAAGCAGCTGCTCTTGAGCCGCGTTCAAGCTTTCAGCGCTAAATCCTGCAAGCGGCGCAACTTCCCCTAGCGCGCGCCGCCCTTGAGTTTGCAGCTCAAGCAGCAGCCCTTCGCGATGAGTTAAACGCTGGTCGCGCAAAATAACGCCGCTGTCCATCGGCAGGCGGTATCGGTATAACGTAGCATGCTTCATAAAGGTCACTTACGGGTTACGCTGAAACTTTTTAAAATCAGGACGGCGCTTTTCATTAAAAGCATTACGCCCCTCTTGCCCTTCTGGGGTCATGTAAAAGAGCATCGTCGCGTTGCCAGCAAGCTCTTGCAGCCCCGCTTGACCGTCGCAATCGGCGTTAAGCGCCGCTTTTAGGCAGCGCAAGGCGATGGGGCTATGCTGCAACATTTCACGACACCAGCGCACGGTTTCTCGCTCAAGCTCGGCAAGTGGCACCATGTGGTTGATAAGTCCCATATCGAGGGCTTCTTTTGCGTCATAGAAACGGCACAAAAACCAAATTTCACGCGCCTTTTTTTGCCCGACAATACGCGCCATGTAAGAAGCACCAAAGCCGCCATCAAATGAGCCAACTTTCGGCCCCGTTTGACCAAACTGCGCATTTTCCGCCGCAATAGTCAGATCACACATCATGTGCAGCACATGACCACCGCCTACCGCGTAGCCTGCAACACTGGCAACAACAGGTTTAGGACAAGTGCGAATTTGCCGTTGAAAATCAAGCACGTTTAGATGGTG
>JBOFXO010000042.1:0-1954 GCA_051654185.1 Vibrionaceae bacterium
CCTTACAAGCGCGTTTACAATGTTTAAGCGCAATTTTTGACTTGCCGTGGCAAAAAAGTCGATAATGCGCATTTGCTAACAACATGCGCCGAGCATCATCACAACTGGTATGATCAAAAACATGCTAATAACTTTCCCACGCAAAAATTTCTCGCGCGCGCTGCTTTGCGCAAGCTTATCTTTAGTCCTACTCAGCTGCGGCTACCAAAAAGTAGAAAAAGAGCGCACTGAGCTAGAAAAGATCCGCGAAGCCGGTGTTTTAAGAGTGGGCACCTTAAACAGCAGGCTTGGCTACTACATTGGCCCCAACGGCCCAGCTGGACTTGAATATGAGCTTGCCAGCCAATTTGCAAACTATCTAGGCGTACGCCTTGAAATGAAACCTATTTACACGCTGTCAGGTCTTTTGCCAGCGCTTTCTCGCAACGAGCTTAATATCGTCGCAGCGGGTATGACGGTCACCAAAGAGCGCCTGCAGCACTACCGCCCAGGCCCCGTTTACTATCAAGTAAAACAGCAAGTTGCCTACAAAAAAGGCCACTGGCGGCCGCGCAACTTACAAGAGCTCAATAAAGATGGTGCCCAAATAGCAGTGGTAGAAGGCTCAAGTCACGCCGAAACACTTAAAAAAATTGCATTATCGCAGCCACAGCTTATCTGGGAAGCGCGCCCGAATACTCACGAAGAAGAGCTATTACGCCTTGTCGCTAAAGGGCAGCTTGATTTTACCATCGCCGATTCAACTGACATCGCCATGCTGCAGCGCACGCACCCCGACATCACGGTTGCCATGGATGTCTCTGCTAATGAGCCGGTTTCTTGGTTTATCAAGCAAAGTCAAGACGATAGCCTTTATGCGCTGATGCTCTCCTTCTTTGGCGAAAAAAAGCGTAATGGCGAGCTCGATGCGCTTGAAGAGCGCTATTTTGGCCACTTTAACGATTTTGATTTTGTCGATACGCGCGCCTTTTTACGTGCGATTAAAGACACGCTGCCAGAATGGCGGCATCTTTTTCAAAAACATGCCAAAGATTTTGACTGGCGCCTGCTTGCGGCAATTTCCTACCAAGAATCGCACTGGAATCCTAATGCCGTTTCTCCGACCGGCGTTCGCGGTCTAATGATGCTGACTAAGCCAACGGCCGAGTCGGTCGGCGTTAAAGATCGCCTCGATCCCGAGCAAAGCATTTATGGCGGCATGCGATATTTACAGCAGATGATCAACAAAATGCCCGACAGTATCCACCCTGAAGAAAAAGCGTGGTTTGCACTGGCAGCTTACAATATCGGTTTTGGCCATCTGCTTGATGGGCGCGCATTAACCAAATCTGCTGGCGCTAACCCTGATTCTTGGGCAGATGTTAAACGCCATTTGCCTTTGCTTGCCAATCCAAAATACTTTAAGCAGATGCGATTTGGCTTTGCACGCGGGCAAAGCGCTGTTGAATACGTTGAAAATATTCGCCGCTACTACCAAAGTTTGGTGGGATTTGAGCGCACTCATACGCAAATTGTGCAAACGCGCACATCAAAAAACGTCACTGATCTCAAAAAAATCCCAGCGCCGACGCCGGCAAAAACCGACACGCCAATTAGCAAACCCACCGCACCCGACACAGCGGCCCGTACTCCAGCCGCAGTTCATCAATAACGCGGCCACAAGCCACACCGCTTTTTGCTAGCTACGCATGAGACGCAGCTAGCAGTGGTCTTACTGCGCATTTTTAAGAGCAAGCTGCTGATTTTTCAATATTTTTAGCTGCTTGTGCTCTTGCCGGCGTCGCTGGAAAAAAGCTTGCAACTGCGCCTTACACGGCGCTTCTAGCACGCCGCCTTCAAAAGCAACATGATGATTGACATTAGCGTAACTTAACAAATTCATCACGCTACCTGCAGCGCCAGTTTTAAGATCGAACGCGCCAAACACAACCCTTTCGATGCGACTGTGCACCAT
>JBOFXO010000043.1:0-4816 GCA_051654185.1 Vibrionaceae bacterium
ACATTTAGCAGCTGTGGCTTATCCTTATGATTACCGCGTTTATAACCAAGCTGCCCTTCATGGTAGGCTAAATACTGGTTGTAGGCGTCACTCATGGGGATCTGCAGCTTATTTTGCGTGCCTTTGGTATACCAACCAACAAATTGCAGCACATCAGAAAAATTACTGCGGCTTCTTCCTTTACCGGCCGCTTTTTCAAAATCATCCCAAGTGTCATCGAGCGCTTGCGCGTAGCCGTATGCGCTGCTAGGGCGACGCCACGGCATAATGCCAAGCAAATAGCGGCGACGAGGCTTAGCATTGTGCACAAAGCCGCTTTCTTGCTTAATAATGGCCATCGCTAGCGGAATGGGGGTTCCCCATTTTTTTTGCATTGCAACCGCGTTTTTATACCATTTGCTGTTTTGCTCAAAAATTTGGCACAAATTATCTTGCTGCTTAGGGGGCTTAGTTGCACAGCCGCTAAGCCCCAACATGGTTGCAATAGCCAATAAAACGAAGATTTTTCGCATACTTCTTTCTCTCCCTCCCATGACACTTTTCAACATCAAAAGGTAACAACAAAAATCATAGCCAGCAGACTACCAGCCTGACACTGTTGTAAAAGAGAGATCAGCGCGTATGTGGTACTACATCTCGAAAATAATCATTTAGATACTGCTCAAACGATATCACATCCTGATTTTCTAGCTCTTTTTGCTTTTGCAAACTCAGCTGACTTTCATCTTGAAAATCTTTGGCAAAAAGAGCGCTGTAATTTTGCTGCAGTAAAAATTGCTGATGTTGCAAAGCCAGCTGTTGTCCAGCTTGAAGCAAACCACCACTTTGCTCAATTGTCGTAAGCATTCTATGCGAAAAGGTTTTTTGCGGGTAAGCAAACCAGCTACTTAGCTCATGACAACATTTTTCGTAGCGCGGCTTGTCAAGGGCACTGTCCATCACCTTAGCGATTTCAAGAAGCTGCGCGAAAATATGCTCACCCCATTGCTGCTGCGTAAGCACTTCGCCACTGCAGCCAATTTTTAGCTTAAGCCCAGGCTTTCGCCCTTCAAGCACAATCAAACGCCAGTTATTGCGCCAGCACCCAAGCTCTGCGGCGTTCATCGGCTCTGAGGGCGACAAGGCGCACCAAGTCAAAAACAGATCTAAAAAGTCCATTTGCAGCAAATCAATACCGACCGGACTAAAAGGATTAACATCCAACGAGCGCACCTCGATGTATTCAACCCCGCGGCTTTCTAACGCTTGTAGCGGGCGCTCACCTGGCAATACCACCCGTTTGGGGCGGATCGGCGCGTACAATTCATTTTCAATTTGCAAAATGTTGGTGTTAAGCTGCTGATAACCATGCTCATTTTTAACGGGGATCGGCTCAAAAAATGGCGATGATGTTTTAAGAGCACGGCGCACGCCTATCGCGTATTGCTGAACGCTGTTAAAGCTTAGATCCAGCCCACTTTGCGCATGGCTGGTGTAACCTAAATCACTTAAGCGTAGCGAAGTCGCGTAGGGCAAATAAAGTGTACCATCACTCATCTGCTCAAAAGGCAAAGTACTCGGGCGCTTTAAAAAAGAGCCGCACAGCGCGGGCGATGCGCCAAACAGATACGGAATAAGCCAGCCAAAGCGATAATAGTTGCGAATAACCGAAAAATATCCAGCAGAAACAGTATCTTGATAATTATCTTCTGTAAGATCTGCGCCATACAGCTGCTGCCAAAACGCTTTAGAAAATGAAAAGTTAAAATGCACGCCGGCAATGATCTGCATCATACTGCCGTAGCGGTTTTTAAGCCCTTGTCTGTACAAGGTTTTCATTTTACCAAGGTTGGATGAGCCATACTGGCCAAGCCAGATTTCTTCTTCGTTTGGCACGCAGCAAGGCATTGAAAGAGGCCAAATTTTTTCATTTGGCATCGCTTGATAAGTGAATTTATGTATATCGGCCAACTGCGCGAGCGTCTGCGCCGATTGCGCGCTGACCGGCGTGATAAACTCAAGCAGCTGCTCGGCAAAGTCGGTGGTGATCCAGCGATTTTTTAATGCCGAGCCCAAAGGCGCTGGATGCGGTGTTTGCGCTAAAGAGCCGTGCTCATCGATGCGCAATCCTTCTCTTTCAATGCCGCGTCCCATTGAAAGCAGCAAACTTGGGCAATCTGCAAATTGGGCCAATTTGTCTACGTGCGTCATATCAAACTTCTCAAAAAAAAACTCAGCAGAGCATAATCAGGCGCCGAAATAAAAGCTACCAAAAATGTAAGCTTCGTCACAGTTTGGATGAAAAATGGCGAAGATTCAAACGCATCTTCGCCACTTAATGACACATTTTAGAGCAACATTATTGCGATAAGACGAGCGTTGAAAATGGCAAATTGAGTTTAATTAGCTGACTTTCAATGATTTTTTTATCACCCACAACAACGATTTGATAATCTTTAGGCGAAAACCATTTCGCCGCTAACGCATTGAGCTCTGACAAAGAGACCTGCTCGATGATCTGCTTTTGCGCGTCAACAAAGTCGCTCTGCAAGCCAAATTTAAGCATATAAGCGATAAAGCGCGCTTTATCATCGGGCTCTTCGTAATTCAGTGCTTCTTGCTGCCCTGTCGCTGAGCGCAAAAAAGCAAGCTCTTGTGCCGTCATGCCCTCTTTAGCATACAGCTCAAGCTCTTTTTTCATCGCCACGATAGCTTCACCGGTTGCATCCGCACGCACATCAGTACTAAAGGTAATGGTACCGTGCAGCTCAAAACCGCTCACATTGCTGCGCACACCGTAGCTAAATCCTTTTTCTTCGCGCACCACTTGATTAAGCCGCGAATTAAAATTGCCCGCAAGGTTAAAATTGGCAAGCTGCGTTTTAAATTGCTCGCCCGTCGCATCAAAGGGCAATCCCGCACGTAAAAACAAAATGCTGCTCTGCTTTGCGCCAGCCTTATCCACCAACCAAATTGCACCGTTTTTAAGCTGATTCATCTGCACAGGATGCGCTGAGCGCGCTTTTTTCCCCTGCCATTGGCGTAGCGCGCTAAATTTGCCGAGCAGCGCCTCTTGCGTTAAATCGCTGATAACAATCAAACGTGCCTTGTCCGGCGTGTAGTGATCGCGGTAAAACTTGCGCACATCTTCAAGCGTGATAGACGAGATCGCAGCTTTTGAGCCAGCGGCTAACCGGCGCCAAGGATCTTGATATAAAAGCTCATGCGCGGCGCGTGTTACCCACCAGCTTGGGCGCTGAACCGAGAGCTCTAAACGCTCAAGGTGCTGCCTTTTTATGCGCGCAAAATCGCCAGCATCAAAACGCGGCGTAAACAAGAACTCTTGTGCGATAGCAAGCGTCGGCTCAAGATTTTTGCTCAGCGTGCTGATCGCAACAACAGTGGTATCATCAGACGCGCTAAAACTAACACTTGAGCCAAGCTGCTCAAGCTTGATCATGAGCTGCTCACTGGTATGGGCAAGCGAACCCTCCTGCACAAGCTGCGCGGTCAAGCTCGCCAGCCCCACTTTTTGCGCAGGATCCATCAGCGAGCCGGCAGGCAGCAGCAGATACAGCGTGGTTGTGGGCGTTTCACCATCTGTTGCCCCAACCAGCTCCATGCCATTAGGCAAAAATTTGCGATATAAGGTTGGCGGCTTAATGCTCACGTCATGACTTACTTTAGGCGCAATGCTGCGATCAAAATCCAAAACCGGCTCTCGCGTCACAAAGGGCGGTGCAGGATTTATTGCATACGTCTGGCGCGCCACCGTAAAATTCGCCTCTCTTGCGGCTAGATCTACGCGCCCATGCGGCACAGCAGAAAGCGCAACATGAGGCATTCCTGCGATAAAGCGCGTAAAAGCTAAGCTAAGCGCTTTCGCGTCTACCGCGCGCAGCTGCTTTAGCCACTTAACCATTTGATTAGGCTCATTAAAAAACATGTCGTTGTAAGCAAGCTGCGTCACTTTTCCCTTAACGCTTTGCATTGCAAACACCGCGCTTGCTTCAGCTGATCCTTGTAACTGCAACAGCTCTTGTGCGGTCACACCATGCGCTGCAAAATCTGTAAGCACTTGTTGTATATCGCGATACAAACCAGATAACGACTGTCCTTGCTTAGCTAACGCGGTGATTTGCCAAGTACAGGCAAGTTCACCACAATCTTGCTCAGCATTAACGCTCAGCGCTTTGCCCGTTTGCACAAGCGCTTGATAAAGGCGGCTTGTTCGCCCCTGCCCCAATACACTTGCCGCCATATCAAGCGCAAGCTGCGACTCAGCGCCAAGGTATTGCGTCGGCCAGCTTAAAACCAAAAGAGGCTGCGTGATTTTGTCTTGCAGCGTGACAAAATGGCTTTTCGCCAGCGTCACTGGCGCAGGCTTTTGCCTTTCAACCTGAGGGCCTTGCGCAATCGAGCCAAAATACTTAACCACCCACTGCAACGTCTTTTCTTCATCGATATCGCCGCCAATGGTCAAAGTGGCATTATTGGGGCCATACCAGCGCAAGAAAAAAGCTTTTAAATCATCAACATCAACTTTATCGAGCTCTTGAGGGTAACCAATGGTTGGCCAGTGGTAAGGGTGCGTTGCAGGATATAAGCTGGCTGCAACCGTTTCCCACACCAAGCCGTAAGGGCGATTTTCGTAATTTTGTGCACGCTCGTTTTTCACTGTATCACGCTGAATTTCAAACTTTTTTTGCGAAACCGCGTCAAGTAAAAACCCCATGCGATCCGCTTCTAGCCAAAGAATTTTCTCAAGCTGATTAGCCGGCACTGTTTGATAGTAATTAGTGCGATCGCGGTTCGTGCTGCCGTTTACGCGCCCACC
>JBOFXO010000044.1:0-2433 GCA_051654185.1 Vibrionaceae bacterium
CCACTTAGGTTAAAAATCGATTGATGATCAACTTATCGTAGATAAATTTGCTTGCGCTTTTGATCACGCTGGATATGCTTGCCTTTTATTTTTTAGCGAGGTTCTTTTGAATAAACTTCCTTTTTGGCAGCAAAAATCGCTTGATGAGATGAATGAGCAAGAATGGGAACAGATTTGCGACGGCTGCGCTCAATGCTGCCTGCACAAATTTATCGATGATGACACCGATGATCTGCACTACACCAATATTGCCTGCGAGCTGCTCGACAGCCAAACATGCCAGTGCAGCGACTACGCTAATCGCTTCTCACGCGGCGTGCAATGCCTAAAATTGACCAAAGAGAATTTGCCGCAATTTTACTGGCTACCCGCAACCTGTTCATATCGATTACTCATGGAAAATCAACCGCTTCCTGCTTGGCACCCACTGCTGACAGGCTCTAAAGAGGCGATGCATGCCGCACAAGCTTCCGTCAAAAACAACGTGGTGTACGAAATCGACGTCGTTGACTGGCAAGATCACATCATAGAAAGTATTCCCTCTAGCAAACCTTGCGCTAAAAACAAAACTCGCAAGCACACTCGCAAAAAATAAAAAGGCTATAAAACCATGCAGATCATTTTAGGACCGATGCAAGGCGTTTTAGACGCGCCGGTGCGCGAGCTGCTTACCGCTATCAATCCTTACTCGCTGTGCGTTACCGAATTTGTGCGCGTCGTAGATGCTTTGCTGCCGCCGCATTATTACTACAGGCTGTGTCCTGAGCTTAAAAATGGCGGCAAAACAGCAGCGGGCACCCCGGTGCGCGTACAGCTTCTAGGGCAATCGCCGCACTACATGGCAGAAAATGCTGCGCTCGCCATAGAGCTTGGCTCGGCAGGGATCGATCTCAACTTTGGCTGTCCTTCTAAAACGGTGAATAACAGCTTAGGCGGCGCAGCACTTCTAAAGCAACCTGAGCTTATTTATCAAATTGTTAAGTCTGTAAGGCAAGCCATACCGCACGCCAAATTAAGTGCGAAAATTCGCCTCGGTTTTGACGATTGCAGCCCCTTTTTAGAGATTGCACAAGCCGCTTTAAGTGCGAATGTTGATGAGCTAGTAGTGCATGGCCGCAGCAAAGTGGATGGCTATAAAAAAGAAGCTATTCGCTGGGATCTCATCGGTGAAATTCAAAAACACACCGCGATTGCAGTCATTGCAAATGGGGAAATTTGGCATCAAGAAGACGCGAAAAACTGCCTTGCGCAAACGGGAAGTAGCAGTTTAATGGTTTGCCGTGGCGCGCTTTCAATGCCAAATTTAGCCGCGCATATTGCAGAGGACGCAGTGCCCCTTGCTTGGCGCGAAGTTGTCGCCTTACTGCTGACCTATGCAAAAAATTTTTCCCAGCAAGAGAAAAAACAATACATATCAGCGCGCATTAAGCAGTGGCTGCATTATCTCTCGCTCAATTACCCACAAGCTAATTTGCTATTTTTAAAGATAAAAAATATTCACGAACAAGAGCTAATCCAAGCTGCTTTGCAAAATTATCTGCAGCAGGAAATCACGGTTGCAGTATAAAAAATTTATAACGCAACATGCAGCATCCCTTTAGCGAATGCACCACTGCAAAAACATTTTTGCAGTGGTCTTTTCTCTTATACAAAGGCACACCACAAATTTTTAACGCCACGATTTTTTTGATCAATTTGTAAAAAAATGATTAAAAAATAAGTTGTTACACAGGCAAATCCGAGAGTTACGTCTAGTCTTAATTAAACAGCAGTTGAATTTGCAACATCGCTCATTTTGTCAGCATGTGCCGTCGTAAAAGGACTTACTATGACCATATTCGATCACTACCGCCAGCGCTACGAGCAAACTAAAGATGAAGAACTAAGCTTACAAGATTTTCTCGATTTATGTCGCGAAGATCGCAGTGCTTACGCAAATGCTGCGGAGCGACTGCTGATAGCAATTGGTGAGCCGGAAAAAATTGACACTTCTTTATCGCCCAAATTAAGCCGATTATTTTCCAACCGCGTCATTTCAAACTACAAAACATTTGAAGATTTCTATGGTATGGAAGAGGCTATTGAGCAGATCGTCTCATATTTAAAACACGCAGCCCAAGGGCTTGAAGAGCGCAAACAGATCCTTTATTTGCTAGGACCGGTTGGCGGCGGTAAGTCATCGCTAGCGGAAAAATTAAAGCATTTAATGCAGCAAGTGCCGATTTACGTGCTTTGTGCGAACGGCGAGCGTAGCCCTGTGAATGACCATCCCTTTTGCCTGTTTGATGTCAATGAAGATGGCAATATATTAGAAAGTCAGTACAAAATTCCAAAACGCTACCTGCGCTCGATCATGTCACCTTGGGCGGCAAAGCGCTTGCACGAGTTTGGCGGCGATATTACAAAATTTAAAGTGGTCAAAATTAGACCATC
>JBOFXO010000045.1:0-3234 GCA_051654185.1 Vibrionaceae bacterium
GTCTCTTACGCACTGCTCGGGCCATTTATGGCCATCATTCGGCCGATTGCTGCGATCTTTAGCGCCATTTTAGCAGGCGTTTTAGTTGGGCGCGATGAGAGCAAAAGCCATGCAAAATCAGCCAAAAAACTGCAGATCCGCGCTCTTTCGGCAATAAAGAAAGAGAACAAACTGCCTTTACTGTTTGCCCCTGCTTGGAATACAACTAAAAAAATAGCAGGCGCCAGCAAACAATGCTGCGCAACTGACCAGCCGCAACAACCACAAGCTGAACAAAGTTGCTGCAGCACAAAAAATGGCGATGTCACGGCCGCTACAAAACTGCCTAAACGTTTTTGGTCTGCGTTTAAATACGCCGCCGATGATCTTATTCGCGATACCAGCCACTGGCTTTTAATTGGGATATTTTTTGCAGCGCTTGTGCAAACCTATATACCGGTTGATTTTCTTGCCATGTGGGGCGATGGCGTTTTAACCATGCTGGTAATGGTACTTGTCTCTATTCCCATGTACATCTGCGCAACAGCTTCAACCCCAATAGCGGCGGGCCTTTTGCTTGCGGGGCTTTCGCCAGGCGCGGTGCTCGTCTTCATGCTAGCAGGTCCTGCAACTAACATTGCAACCGTTGGCATGGTGCGCGCAGAGCTTGGCACACGCGCGTTATACGCCTACCTTTGCGGCGTGATTGGCGGAGCACTCTTGTTTGGATTTTTGACTAACTTTTTAGTCGAGCAATTTGATATCGTAGTAAGCGCTCAGATGGCAACGCAACACGAAATGCTGCCACACGCTTTTGTCGTTGCAACAGGTTATGTATTAGCCATTTTGATGGCCCGCGTTCTTTTAGGTAAAGTTATAAAACAGCTACTTAACAAAAAAAGCTGCTGTTCATAACCCTCACAAAAATACAAAAGCGTAGCCTTTGCTACGCTTTTTCACCTTGCCGCTTAAGCGCAAAGTAAAGGTTTAACGAAATTGATTCAGCGCGGCAACATACTCAAAACCGCCCAGCGCCAGCTTATCGCGCAGCGCCTGCTCATCGATTTCATAAAAAACGCACAAAGAAGCAAGTGAGCTAAATTGATCGCGCAGCTTCATGTTGATAATGCTGAGCAAAAGGTTCGGATCCATATTCATAAAATTGTTTAAATTCATTTTGTCACCTTTAAAAACGTTGTAGCAAGCACTTGCAAAAACGTTAAACCATACAAATCAGTCGCCGCGCAAAATAAAAAAACGGCAAATGCTGCTAAATTAGCACAACATGTCACTTGTGAGCGCACTACGACCAGACAGTATCAAACATCGCTTTTAAATCAATGCACTAAAACCAAAAGCAACTAATTTCATATTATTTTTCTTTCCGCTTTACGTCGCGGGCTTTAGGATCAGCGCAGTTTAGCCACACGGCAAAAAATCAAGCAGAAGGAAGACCATTATGTTTCAGCATTTTTTCACAAGCACGCAAATTCACTTAGCGCTTATCGCGATGAAATTGAGCTTTTATGTTCAAAAATGCAAAGCAGTGATCCTTAATTTAGCCCCGACCTCACACGGCAAAATTGTTGTAATGGTCGCAACCCCATCGCCGTTTTCGCAAATTTGCCGCAGCCAAAACCCAAAATAGTCACAGCGCAACAATAACCCACATCAGTAACCACGTGCTCTGCGGCATGGCTATGCAATATAGCTTGTAACATTATGCCGCGGCATGCCACGTTTTAGCTAGATCCGCGTCTCACTGTACAAACGCGTCACTTACAAAACAATCACTCAGCCTGTGCCTTTTTACCATCCCCCAAGCCTTTCAAATTTGTTACCCAAGCTTCATCGCGCATTTTTCAGGCATAAATAAAAAGTGAAATTTCTTTCAGCTTAACTCATTCAATTTCACGCCATTTTTCTTTTAGTTTCTGTGCAACATTATTAATATAACTGCATTGCCAAACGTTCACAGCAGTACCACTTTTGACAAGATGAGGGCTTTACCATGGAAAAACTACGCACAAAATTGCAGCACCAGCTTGAGATCATCGCCTGCAGATTGGACCATTTTTTGTACATGTTAAAATTGTCAGCAAGCAATATGCCAGTGCTAGAGTCTCAAACGATGGTGGTATCTCTTATTCAGCCATCAAAAATCAGTCTGTTTATTGAATCACTTGCAAAAAAGCTAGCTGTATCTGAGCAAAACAATTAAGTAGCGTCAGCGATGCGGCGCTTCAATGGAAAGCTAAAAATTGTTGTGAACATACTTCATTGATTTAACAAAGCTAAAAGCACAAACAAAATAACAAGCTTATAGTAGAAAAAAAGTAAAAACCGCTAAGGAATGTGTCACGGATGACATTACAGAACAATGGAGTGAACCTGCGCCCTGCAAGACGCGACGAAAAGAACCAGCTCTGGCATGACATCTACGTCAATCAAGAATGGAAAAAATTTGACGCCCCTTACCTGCCGCTTGCGGCGCCGTCGCCTTTTCAATTTGGCCGCCACTTATTTCAGCGCCTGCAAGAGGGTAAAACGGCGCAGATCATTGAGCACAATGGGAAAGCTGTCGGTTACATCTCCTATTACTGCGAAGAAGAAAGCTCACACTGGCTAGAAATCGGCATCACACTTTTTTATCAAGAGCATTGGGGCTTGCAAATTGGCCGAAAAGCGCTCAACCTTTGGATCTCGCACATATTCAACACATTACAGGTTGCGCGCGTCGGCCTCACTACGTGGTCTGGCAATCCGCGCATGATGCGCTGTGCGCAATCGCTTGGCATGCGTCAAGAAGCAAGGATCCGCAAGGTGCTGTTTTACCAAGGACAATATTACGATAGCGTGCGCTATGGTCTGTTAAAAGAAGAGTGGCGAGAGCAAAATTTCCTCGCGCTGCTTGGCTAACTTTTAAGCCAAAGCGCTTTTAAATTCAAGCGCTTCTAAACCCAACCGCTTCTAACACAAAGAGCAGAAAACCCATCCACACAATTAACAAAAAATTGTGAAAATAGTAGGCAAAGTAACAATTAGCAAAGCCGCCTGAAACAGCGCGGCACCATTTTCATCTTCAGCTTTTTAACTGCGTAAATTTTGCAACACTTAGGGCGTTGTTGCCTAAATAAATGAACCTTAAGCCTTTGATGCAATCAGATCCTGTGGATACTAAACAGGAACCGTCATCAAATGGGCAAATCTAAGCATCGCATCACCAATTGGCCGCAGTATAACAAAGCGCTGACA
>JBOFXO010000046.1:0-3151 GCA_051654185.1 Vibrionaceae bacterium
AATTGCAAGCGGCTTTCTTTGCTTGTAGCATCAGCGCTTAAAATTGGGCAGTTTTCGTAAAAACTTGAGAAAAGCCCTGCTAAATCAAATAAGTAGCTACATAGCACGTGCGGAAGTGCATCATTTGCCACGGTTTGTAGCGCTTCTTCAAATTGCAAAAGCTGCATGGCAAGGCGTTTTTCGTGCGGCTCGCTAAGTACGATCTCGCCTTGTAGCGTGCTGGGATCAAGCTGCGCCTTATTGAAAATCGAGGCAATGCGCGTGTAGGCGTATTGCACGTAGGGGGCGGTATTGCCATCAAATGAGAGCATGAGATCCCAATCAAACACGTAGTCTGTGGTTCTGTGTTTAGAAAGATCGGCATACTTGATGGCCGCCATCGCGATGGTGGTTGCTATTTGTTTTTTCTCATCTTCAGCAAGGGTGGGATTTTTGGCTTCGATGATTGCTGCTGCGCGCAAATTGGCTTCATCGAGCAGATCGGCTAAGCGGATCGTACCACCTGCGCGAGTTTTAAAAGGTTTACCGTCTTTGCCAAGCATCATGCCAAAGGCGTGGTGCTCAAGTGTCACATGCTCAGGCACATAGCCGGCCTTGCGCACAATGGTCCACGCTTGCATCAGATGTTGGCTCTGCCGAGAGTCGATGAAATAGAGTACGCGCTCAGCGCCAAGCTTTTCGTAGCGATATTTAGCGCAGGCGATATCGGTGGTGGTGTATAAAAATCCACCATCACTTTTTTGCACGATCACGCCCATCGGCTCGCCTTCTTTATTTTTAAACTCATCTAAAAAGACAACCGTTGCACCATCGCTTTCTTGTGCAAGGCCTTTTGCTTTAAGATCAGCGACAAGCCCAGCTAGCATCGGGTTATACATGCTTTCACTCATGATATCTTTAGGGGTGAGCGAAACATTGAGGCGATCGTAATTTTGCTGATTTTGTGTGACAGTGATATCGACCAGAGTGCGCCATTTTTGCAGGCAGTAGGCGTCACCGCTTTGTAATTTCACCACATATTGGCGCGCCGTGGCGGCAAATTGCGGATCTTCATCGTAAAGCTGCTTGGATTCACGGTAAAAGCCTTCAATATCTTGCAGATCCATGCTGATATCGGTGCCGGCTTGCTCGTGGCGCTCAAGATTGGCGATCAGCATGCCAAACTGCGTGCCCCAGTCGCCAAGATGGTTGGCGCGGATCACCTTGTGTCCTAAAAATTCCAGCGTGCGCGTGACAGCGTCACCAATGATGGTCGAGCGCAAGTGGCCGACATGCATCTCTTTAGCGACGTTTGGCGCAGAGTAGTCGACCACAATGGTTTGCGCGGCAGGCGTTGTGATCCCAAAGCGAGGCTGTTGGCGCGCGCGGCGAGCTTGAGCTGCTAACCATTCATTGTCTAAGAAAATATTGATAAAACCAGGACCTGCAATTTCTACTTGAGTTGCGATCCCTGAAAGGTCGAGTTTTGCTATGACTTGCTCGGCAAAAGTGCGCGGCGCCATCCCCAGTTTTTTCGCAGCAGCCATGATCCCGTTAGCTTGGTATTCGCCAAATTGCGCTTTTGCCGATTGACGTACTAGCGCCGGACAATCTTGTGGCGCGCCGGCCGCTTGCATGGCGCTAGAAATTTTATCGTTGATAAGGGTTTGGATATTCACGTGTTCACCTTAGCTTGATGCCGCTTCAACTTACGCATGCTGCTAATTTTATTCAGCAGCCGTAAGTTATAAATTATTAAAAGTGTGCAATGATAGCGGCTATTTAGGGGCAGCGGATCATTTTTTTCAAAAAGAGCAAAATGGTTTATTCGCTGCCAGTTGCAAAGGAGCAGCGGCAGCTGCTAGAGAGTTAAAATGAGTAAAAATAACGAGAAACTTACCACTGAGTCCCTTCACCGAGATCTTGCTGACTTTTCTGTAAAAATTGAAAAGTTGATTGATATGCTGGGACTTGATCTTACGCCTTTTCAAGCTGACCATATTGCGCTGCGCGTCAATGATTGGCAGCAGGCAAAGGTACTTGAAGAGCAGTGGTGTATCGAAGGCAAATGGCTGAGCAAAAATCAAATCAATGGTCGACCTATCTGCGCGATTGGCTTAAACAAGCCGCTGCAGCTGAGCAGTTGGTCTATTGAATGCGTTGAGCTGCCTTACCCAGGAGAAAAAGTATACCCGAAAGAAGGCTGGCAGCACGTTGAATGGGTCGTACCGCTACAAGCTTGTACGCCACAAGACTTTTTTGAGCAGTTACTGGCGCATTTTCCTGCTTTGTCTGAGCGGCTTAGTGCAGCAAAAGAGCAGGGCGTTACGGTTAAGTTAAGCATGCCAGAGGCGCAAGATGAAGAGCATTGTAATCCAACGGTGGCCTTTAACTTTGATGATGTCGCGATCAAGCTACACCCATGCTCTTTAGAGGCGCTTTGTCAAAACGGCAAATAATGCTGTAAATTATTGATAATAAATTAATTTTATTGGTAGCGGTTGAGCGCGTTTACACCTATAGGCGCTGCAATCAAGTGGTGGTTGGATGACGATAATATTGGCAATTGATACGACAACGGAAAATTGCTCTGTTGCTGTGCGGCATAATGGTGAAGAGCTTGCCTGTAGCGAGCTTGCCCAGCAATCGCACGCCGCAAAGATTTTACCGATGGTTGATAATTTACTGGCACAAGCGCAATTATCGCTAAATCAGCTAGATGTGATTGCTTTTGGTCGAGGGCCTGGCAGTTTTACCGGTGTGCGTATTGGCGTAAGTGTGGCGCAGGGGCTTGCTTTTGCATGCGATTTGCCGCTGCTAGGGATCTCCTCTTTAGCGGCGTTAGCGCAGCAAACATATCGCAAGCTAGGTAAAACGCACGTGTTAAGTGCGATTGATGCGCGTATGCAAGAAATTTATGCAGGCGGCTATGTACGCGCTGAAAATGGCGACTGGCAAAGTGAGATCGCTGAGCAAGTGATTGCTCCAGAAAAATTTACTCCGAAACTTACCGGTGAGTGGGTAGGAGCAGGCACGGGTTGGCAAGTCTACTTTGAGCGCGCCGCGCAGTTAAAGCTGCTCAATGCGAGTACTGTTTTATATCCGATGGCACAAGATATGGCTTTTTTAGCTCAATTTGCTTGGGCGCGCGGTGAAGCTGTAGCTGCAGAGC
>JBOFXO010000047.1:0-2031 GCA_051654185.1 Vibrionaceae bacterium
GACGATACCTTAGCCAATAGCGAACTGATGTCAGATTTTTAGCGTAACCATTTAAGGAAGAGACCATGCCTGATCTCAAAGTTGAATTTATAACGCCAAACTGGCCGGCGGCCGCTCATGTTAAAGCGCTGAGTACCACTCGTGCAGGCGGCGTAAGCCTTGCCCCTTTTGCAGGCTTAAATTTAGCGCATCATGTCGGTGATAAGCTAAGCGCTGTCGAGCAAAACCGCAATTTGCTTGTTGAAAAAGCTAATTTACCTGCAATGCCACTTTGGATCACGCAAACGCACAGCACCGATGTAGTGACATTGCCTTTTTTACAAGAAAACGCGCCACAAGCAGACGCAGTCTTTACCGATCAAGCTGGGCTTGTGTGCGCTGTTGTCACGGCAGACTGCTTACCTGTGTTATTTTGCGATAAAGCCGGCACGCAAATTGCCGCCGCACACGCCGGCTGGCGCGGGTTGCTTGATGGCATTTTAGAAGCTACTGTGGCTAAATTTACGCAGCCCAGCGATCTGCTAGCATGGTTTGGCCCTGCTATCGGACCACAAGCTTTTGAAGTGGGCGCCGAGGTGCGCGCCGATTTTATCGCCGCCGACCCTCGCGCTAAAGAGGCTTTTGTTGCAAAAGATGAGCTATTTTTAGCCGATCTCTACCACATTGCCCGCCTTCGCCTGCAACGCGCTGGGGTGCCACTTGCTAATATTTACGGCGGTGAGCGCTGCACTTATTCCGAGCCTGCGCACTTTTTTTCATTTCGCCGTGCTAATACCACCGGCCGCCAAGCCACCTGCATTTGGCTGACAAAATAAGCGCTTTTTTACAGGCTTTAACACGCTACACAAAGCTGCTGCAAAGCAGCTTTGTTTTTTTACAACGCGCATCATCATCCATAAGCAACATGCAAACTTGAAATTACCCAAAGTAGCCCCATTTACTACAATCATCAGCAGCACTGATCGCCACAGCCTTTTAATGTCTCGCATAAGCGGCAAATTTTACTCACAAAACGGCGACATGCTTTTTGACTATCGGAGATCTTCTTATGCGCTTAGATAAATTGACCAACCAATTTCAACTTGCAATCTCAGATGCTCAGTCGTTAGCCGTAGGGCGCGATCATCAATACATTGAACCAGCTCATCTTTTTATTGCGCTGCTTAATCAAGAAAATGGCACAGTGCGCTCGCTCATGACGCTACTTAACGTTGAGATCGCGCCGCTACAAACGCAATTAATGCACATGTTAGATAAAATTCCTAAAGTGACAGGCAATTACGGCGATGTGCAGCTGTCACAAAATTTAGCCAAACTGTTTAACCAGTGCGATAAACTGGCGCAGCAGCGCCAAGATGCCTTTATCTCCTCAGAGCTTTTTGTGCTCGCAGCGATTGAAGAGCGCGGCGAGCTTGGTGATCTGCTGCGAAAAGCAAAATTGACTGCCGCGCAAATTGAACAAGCGATCACGAAAATTCGCGGCGGCGCTCAGGTTAACGACGCAAATGCAGAGCAGTCTCGCCAAGCGATTGAAAAATTTACCATCGATCTGACAAAAAAAGCAGAGCAAGGCAAGCTTGATCCGGTGATAGGGCGTGATGATGAGATCCGCCGTACCATTCAAGTGCTGCAACGACGCACTAAAAATAACCCTGTGATCATCGGCGAGCCTGGCGTTGGCAAAACCGCCATTGTTGAAGGACTTGCGCAACGTATCATCAATGGCGAAGTGCCCGAAGGCTTGCGTCACAAACGCGTGCTCGCGCTCGACATGGGAGCGCTGATCGCGGGGGCAAAATATCGCGGCGAATTTGAAGAGCGCCTTAAGGCGGTGCTCAACGAAATTGGCAAAGAAGAAGGCCGCATCATTTTATTTATTGATGAAATTCACACCATGGTAGGCGCAGGCAAAGGCGAAGGCGCAATGGATGCCGGCAATATGCTAAAGCCGGCGCTTGCGCGGGGTGAGCTGCACTGCGTTGGGGCAACCACCTTAAACGAATATCGCCAATACGTGGAAAAAGATGCAGC
>JBOFXO010000048.1:0-10352 GCA_051654185.1 Vibrionaceae bacterium
TGGGTGGTGATAACCACTCTGATCATCCAAGCCCGCTAGGTGGTGGCGGTGATCGCATTATTTGTGGTGTGATCAAATAAGAAAGAGCAAAAGATCAAGCAAGGTGTGAGGCGGGATCGCGAGTCGATCGTGCCTTGCGCAGTTTGATCTGCGCAAAGGATCGGCACTGGAGGCGTTATTAACAGATCTTGCGCTTTTAGTTGATCATCATTTATTTAATGTTATCACGCTGATCTTTATCTAATTTTTACCGCGCACTTTTGGAAAAACAGCCCTCGTAAAATAGGGCGGCTTTTTTAGCCGGTATTTTAAGTGCTAGAGGCTTTGGTAATTGATCACGATGCGGTAACTGCGCTCTTTCCAAGTAAGCTGCGGAGGCGCTTTAGGATAAGGGGCTGCGCTTGCGACTAATGCTCGTGCGGCGCGGTCAAATTCGCGAATGCGTGACAATTTACCGATATTTTGCCGCAGCAGTTTGCCGTGACGATCGATTACAAATTCGACCTCGACAGAGCCTTGCGCGCGCCGCCCAAGCACTCGGGGTGTTTTTTGATTTGCGAGCAGATGTTTGCGTACTTGCAGATCAAATTGATCGCTAAGCGCTTGTCCTCCCTGCTGTGAGGCTTGACCGGTCTCTTGTGGCTGTTTTGCACTTTGCTGTGAGCCTCTGTGCCCGATGTTGCCAGCCTGACTTGCGGCTTGCGCGATTTGTTGCTCTGCGCTTGCTGGGCGCTGAATTTTTTGCGGCGTAGGCGCGCTGGTGGTTTGGCTTGTTTTGGTGGTGGCTTTTGCGATTGGCGCGGCAGGCTTTGCCGTTTGCTTTGCTGGCAAAGGTTTGGCTGGCGCAGATCTTGTTTTTTGTGCGGTAAGCGTTTTTACATGGGCGATGTTTTGGCTAGCGGACTTATTTTGTGGCTGCGGCATGGGCTTTGGCTGCGCTTTTGTTTGCAGCTCGGCTTGTGCTTGAGGTTTAGAGTGTTGTGGCTGCTGGCTCTGTGGCTGCGTTTTAACCTGTGTGGCGACAGTCGTGCTTTGTGAACTGGCGCCGGCGAGCGCTGCAGCCATTCCTAGGCTAAGCCTTGTTGATGGTGCGGCGGGTGGTGCAATTGGGGTTTTGGGTAATTTTTGCCAAAAAACAGCTAGTAGTAAAAGGTGCAGCGCAATAGCGCCGCTAAACCAATAACTTAAGCGTGGTGTGCCTATCATTGCGCGCTGCTCGCTACAGTGGCAATTTCTGTGGCGCTGATCCCGGCCGTTTGCAGCGCGGCCATGGTATCGATAAGCCGCTGTACCGGCAGATCTTTATTCATTTGCAGCACAACAGGCGCGGGAGTTGGCTGCTGTTTAAGGCCGAGTAATTGTTGAGTAAGTTGCTCTTTGTCCAGCCAGTCGCTGTTGCCAAGCTTCCAGCGCGCGCTTTTATCATCGACTAATAGCGTAACTGGCGTGATGGCGCTTTTGCTAAGCGGGGTTGCCTGCTCATTGGCTGGCAGATCGAGCTTGCTGGTAAGCAGTGGTGCGTTGATCATCAGCATCATAAATGCCAGCAAAGAAAAAATGACATCGACCATGGGGGTCATGCTCTCTTGCAGGCTGGGTTCGTGTTGAGCCTGCTCGTTAATCTTGATCATCGCGTAACTCCAAAATAGCGCACTGTGGGGTATTGGCTAAATGGCTGTTGATGCTGTGAAGTTGTGACAAACGATTTAGAAGCTGACTGCTTTGCGCCAGATCGCGGCGAATGCGCGATTGCATCAGCGCGTGCGCCAGTGTGCAGCAAATCGCGATCATCATTCCCACGGCGGTAGTTGACATCGCTTGCCACAAACCATCAGCGACAATCGCTGGTTCAACCGGTCCTTGGTGGCGCCCCAGATCATAAAAAGCGCGCATTAGGCCAATGATTGTACCAAGCAGGCCCAGCATTGGCGCAAGTGTTGCGATGGTGATAAGCCCAGAGAGGCGGCGCTTAAGATCGCTGGCAATTTCCTCAAGGACTAAGCTTACGGCGCTGTCGCGGACCGCTTTAGGCTGCGTTTTATGCTTGATCAGCGCAGCTAGCGCTTCAATATAAAAGGGTTTGATTTTTAATAGCGTATTTTGAGCGCTAGTGAGCGTTCCTTGCTTAAGCTCGGCTATCAGCGCTTTTTGCTGCGCAGGTTTTAAACGGCGCTGGCGCAATAAAAACCAAGCGCGCTCAGCGATGAGCGTTAGCGCCATCACCGAGCAGGCGACCAACGGTAATGCGGTAAACAGTGTCCATGGATTTTGCGGTAAAAGTTCCATTAGGCTGTTCCTTCTGAATAAGTGATCTCTTTGTTGCCAGCTTTAGCAATTTGTTCTTCAAAGGCGTTTAGCCGCTTGTAGACAGAAATAAGCTCCACAATAGTGCCCCAGCTTCTGGCTAAAAATTGCAGCGAGCTGACCACCTTGCTAAAAGCACGCTGGATCTGCTGCAGTACGCCAAGGGTGATAACCCCGCTGACAATGGTCGGCACTAAAATGACATAGGGCAAAATGGATGAAAACTGCAAATAGGACCATTTTGCCAGATCAAAGTAAAGGTAGTGGCGATACATGTGCATGTAGTTATGGCGCACTTTGTCAAACAATTCGCGCAGGCTCATCGGCGAGGCGCTGTTTGGATCATCTTCGCCAAGCACTAATTCTTTGCGCAGCGCAGCTTCGGCCTTTTGGTTGTTAAATTCAAGTCCGGGTAATTTTATTCCCACAATCGCAAGAAGTACCGTGCCGCAAATGGCTGAAAAGATGGCGGTATAGATGAGAATGTGTGGGATTTCGCCAAGTAGCGGCACATGACTGACGTTTTTGCTAAGCTCCCACAACAGCGGCTGAAAGGCGATAAGAGTCATCACTGAATGCAGCAAAGAGACGCCAAGTCCTTCCATGATTTTGGCAAAACGCATTGTGTCTTCTTGCACGCGCTGCGAGGCGCCCTCAATGTGGTGCACCAGATGCCAATGCTGGCAGTAATACTGATGCATTGCAGTGCGCCAGCGAAAAATGTAGTTGCGAATGTAGAATTCTAACAAAATCGCAATCAGCACATAAACGATGGAAATTTTGATAAAAACAAATAGCTGGCTGAAAAGTTCGCTTTGGCTAACCGCATTCGGTGTTGCGAGCGCTTTTTGGATCAAATTATAGAAATCACCAAACCAATTATTGACGTCGACATCAAGTTGCACCTTATACCAGGTCGTTGCGAGGATCAAAATGCTGCCAAGAATAGACCAGTGTAACCAGCGGCGCTGTGCAAAAAAGCAGTGAAACATAAGAAAAATTACTCCAAAGTGGTTTGCGGCGCAGGCCCAGAAATTAGCGTGATTGTATTGGGTGCAGCAAAAATGGTGCTGGCAAGCGCTTTAAGATCGCTTAGCTTCATCTGCTGCGTTAAGTTTTGCATGCTCGTGAGGTAACGCAGATCGCCATAAGCCTGATGACTTAAGATCATGCGGTGCAGCCAGGTGTTGTCATCTTGTAAACGCAGCTGCTCAGCAAAAGCGATGTCTTTTTTAAGGCGGGCTAAGCGCGTCTCGTTTAGCCTGTTAGAAAGGCCGCTGAGCGTGTTTAGCGCTGCATTTTGTAGCTCCTGCGCGCGTTCAGGCAGGCACTCAAAGCTTAAATCGCTGATCAGCTGATCATTGGTGTGATCCAATTTCATCTCAAAACGGGCGCTGTATACCGCGCTGCGATTAAGCCGCAGCTCCTCTTTGAGCGCTTCTTGCGCAATCGGATTAAGGCTTGAAAGAATAAAGGCTTGCTCCGGCGTCCATTGCATTGCTTTTCTCGTTTGCATGCGCACTCGCGCGCTAGCTAGCTGCGGCTCATTAAGGAAGGTCTGTTTTGATTTGCTAAAGGTTGGCGCAGGAATTGATGTAAGTGCGGCTTGGCGTTTTATGGGCGCAAGGTAGGTTTTGATAAGCGCTTCTAATTGTGCTTGCTCGATGTTGCCAAGTAGATAAAAGCGGGTTGGGGCGAAGAGGTGCGCGCGTGCAATTTCATTAAGTGGCGCAGCGTTTGTTAGGCTGACAAAATTTATAGTGTTATCAGTAGCTGCCCCTTCAGTAGCTGTCATTTGCAGGTTTTGCCAAGCTCGCGCTTGTGCAGATGGCTCTTTTTGGCGCGCGGATCCTACTTGTGGGCGCACTTCGCTAAGCACGTGCTCTGCGATTTGTCCTGATTGCAAAAAGTGTGCGTATTGAGAAAGCAGCGCTTCGAGTTTATCCGGCGAAGCCATAGCGGCTAAATCAAGATGGTCGCTTTTTAGTGACCATGTCCAGTGCGGCTGATTTTTATCAGAAAAATAGGCTTGATTTTGCTGTGCTGACCAAAAGTTAAAACCGCTTTGCTGCCAAACTTGCACCGCCGTTTGGCTATCAAAGCTGGCGTAGCGTAGGTTGTCATGGCCGCCTTGGCTTTGTGCGCGCACGAGTACTTTGCCACTTTGCGTGCTGCGATCAAGCCAGATAATTTCATCGCCATTGCTTAACTGCCAGCGCAGTGCCGGCTGCTGTGGATCCGCTTGTGGTTTAGCAATATGCGTGGTGATAGAGGCTTTTTGTAATGGTAAAACAGGGGTTGGAGAAGCTGCTTTTTTGGGGGTGTTGGTGCTAATCGCACTAGCTGCTGAGCGCGCTGGCAGAGGTGGTAACTCATTGTGATTGGCTGACAGCTGCTGCGCTGTAATGGCTTTTTCATCTGGCAGCGTGAAGGATTTGTCTCCTGGAACCTGATAGTAAATAAAGCGATCTTGCGCATCAAGCAAAGCGAATAAACGCAGGTTGAGCGAGGTAATAGTGAGGGCGTCTAGCCATTCACGGGTACGCATTTGATAAATTTCGCTTTCTTCAATAGGGCCGGAGTGAAGTAAGCCTTCTGTGATCTTATCTTCCCACTGTGCAAAATTGCGCGCTGCAAGTCGCTTGGGATAAGAGTCAATTTGCGAATGCGCCTGCTTTTTAAGCTCATCAAGCAAAGAGGCATCGAGACCATATTTACGCAAATAAGCTTGCTCTTGCAAAATAAATTGCAGCCCTTTGTCATAATCGTGCGTGTTGGCGCTTATGGCAAGGGTGAGCCTTTCTGGCGTTGGCTCATCAAGCACTATGCTCGAGCTTGCAATAGCGTTTGGCAGGGCGGCGGCGCGGCGGCGCACATGGTCACGCAGTAAGCGGCGTAAAAAGAAGTTTTCTAGATGCTGCTTTTTGCCAAGTAAGGTATCGCGGCTTGCTTGCGTGGTGCGCATGCCTTGTGTGACGCGAGAGCTTGTGCCTTTTGGATCTTGAATTTTGCTGATGTAGAGCTGCGCTTTTAATGGCAAATTAAGATAGGGACGCGCTGTAGGCGCTGCGCTGTCGACTTTATTAAAATGGCGCTCAATGGCCTGTACAAGCTCTTGTTTGTCGATATGGCCAGAGGCTACGAGCAGCATGTTGGCTGGACGATAGTGGCGCTCGTAGAACTGCCGCAGCTCGCTAATATTGATTGCGGTAACATCGCGCTGTGTGCCAATGGTGCTGCGCTGTGCGTAGCGAGAGCCGTTGCGTGTCACCGCCCTTTTTTGAGCATTGATGCGCCCTGCAACTCCTTCTCCTTGGTGCATTTCTGCCAAGATGATCTGCTGTTCGCTTTGCCAGCTGCTTTCTTCAAAATTGGCGCGCAGCGCAAGCTCGCTCAATAGCGCCATCGCGCCATCAAGGTTGAGCGCATCATTTGGCCGTGTGCGGATCATGTATTGCGTGTGAGTCAGCCCTGTAACTGCATTAACTTGCAGTCCCGTTTTCCAGCCTAGCTGCATCAAATAACGATGAACGGTTTGGGGGTGCGCCTGTGTTTCGCGAAACACCATGTGCTCGACGGCATGTGCAATGCCGCTGCGCCCTTCTTCATCAACCGCGCCCGCTTGTACGATAAGCCGCAAATTAAATGGGTCACTTTTTTGTGCGCTAGGGTACGCGACATAGCGCAAGCCGTTTTTTAGCTGCCCGTGCAGTAGTGTCTGTGACCAAAGCGGCTCGCCGTTATTGGTATAACGGGTACTCTCGGCATAACTGATTGTAAAAAAGGAATTTATAGCAAGTAATGCGAGAGTAAGTACAAGGTAGCGTAACCATGAAAAGAGCAGCATTGGGTTTCACACAGAAAAAGATCAATAAACAAATGATATTGATAATGACTTTCATTTGCAATAGTATAAATAATAGAATTGCTCAGCTAACTGTTGCCGACGAATAAACTTATTTTGTGCGTTAGCTGTTTTACTTGCCGTGCGCATTAAAAATGCGTGTGTGTAGCTAGGAGAGTCATGAAACGCCCAATCATTGTCGGCTGTTTAAGCTGCAGTTTATTCAGTATCCAAGCGCAAGAAGCTGTTGATTTAGGTGAAATAGATGTCAATAGCAGCGTGGAAAGCACACAAGAGCAAAGCGTTGCCGCAGCAGCTTATGAAAGTTTTGATCCACTAGACTCTGGGCGCAGCATCATCAATAGCAATACCATTGCCGCAGGTTTTGAAGGCGGTACCGATACGACTTCTTTGCTGCAAAATTTACCGTTTGTGCAAATGGACACCGAGCGTCAAGCTGGCACTGCTGAGGCTGCGCAGTCGCTAAGGCCATCAGATTTTTCTATTTCCGGCGGTAATTTCTACGATAACAATATTTTAATTGATGGCGTAAGCGCAACCTCGATCATGGATGTCTCGAGCAAGTCAAAAAATGACTTCAACGAGGTTTTTGGCCAAACATCGCAAACCTTGTATGTCGACCCGTCCCTCATCGGTAGCATGGAAGTGCATGACTCTAATATTTCCGCGCGCTATGGTGATTTTACAGGTGGCGTTGTAGATATAAAGCTGCGTGAGCCTGCGCGTCAATTTGGTTTTTCGGCAACCGCTGGCATACAAAATGACAATATGGTCAGTTATCGTAAATCAGGCTTTGGTGAAATTAGCAAAGAAAAACCGCAGTTTACCAAATACCAAAGCGCGCTTTCGTTCGACTTGCCTATCAGTGAGCGCCTTTTTGTGCTTGCTTCACTAAGCCGCTCTGAGTCTGCTGTGGCTTACAACATGAGCGAAGGCTATGGCGGCAGAAAATTTGAAACCGGCGATCGCAGCAGCAATTATCTTTTAAAAGCGCTATATGAGCACAGCGATACGCTAACTTTTGATGGGCAAGTGGTGTATAGCCCTTATCGCAGCGAACATCAGCCTGATAACAGCATCAACAGTTTAAATTTAAACCGCAGCAATGGCTTTTCATCTTACGTGGCGGCCAAAGGTGTGTCGGGAATAGCTAGCTGGCAGCACAAAATTTCTTATCAAATTTCAGATGCTAGCCGTAAGTGGGATGGTGACCGTTTGCAGTGGCCGTCAAAAGCGCCGTCTATCGATTGGTGTGACAGCACCAACTGCGCTGAAGGCGGCTATGGCGCGCTAGATCAAACGCAGCAAGACGCCACTTACCAGTTTACTTTTGACAGGCCTTTGGCAGGTGGTGATATCAGTTTAGGCTCTGAGCTGCGCTACACGCTTGCGCGCAAAAAGCGGCCGCAGGACAACCGCTATTACAGCGGCGGTAAAGTGATGAACAGCGGCGTTAGCGCAAACTGCACGCCGGGGGATCTTGCTTGTCGTGAGGACGTTGTGCTTTCACAGTACAATTATTACGCAGCCTATGATGCAAAGGTTGCTCTTTTTAGCCAAGCGCTGTGGGCTGAATATTTTCGCCAAATTGGCGCAGTTGGCCTGCGTGCGGGCAGCCGTGTTACTTACGATAATTTTTTGGGTAATGTGAACATTGCGCCGCGCTTGACTGCTAATTGGGCCGTTTTTGATAACACGCATTTGACTGTTGGCGCTAATCGTTACTATTCCGCTAACATGGTCGGATACGCTATTCGCTCGCAATACCCTGACAATTTTTTGTACAAACGCTCAGTTGATAGTGCTACTGGAGATGTGGGCGACTGGCAGCTTAGTAGCACTAGCCGTGGCACAGATTATGGGCAAAATGATCTCAACACGCCGTACAGCGATGAGCTGACCGCCGCGCTATCTTTCCCAGCGCCGCTCGATGGTAACTTTCGTATTAAGGGAGTCTATCGGCAAAATCGCGACGGATTTGCTAATAGCAAGCGCGAGAAGGTCGAATTTGATCCGGCTAATGGCAGCAAGCCCTCTTCAACCACTCTCTATACCTTGACGAATGATGGTAAAACTGACTACAAAGGGCTTGCTCTTGAGTGGCAAGGAAAAATTGAGCGGCACAGTTTTAACGCTAACATCACTTGGTCAAAAACAAAAACGTTTGGCGATGCAACTAGTTATTTTGACTATAACGATCCGCTAGAGCAGGTTTATTACGACGGTAAAGTGATTGGCATGGACGAGCTCTATGCATTAAGCGAGCGCAGCAATTTCGCAGCGCCTGTGCGAGCCGCGCTTGGCTGGACGGCGCAGTGGAATAGCCATTTGCGTACTAATCTGTCTTTGCAGTATCGCGGTGGCTATGATTTTTTGGGTGACAGCGGCGATGACGTGCAAGTGGATGGTACTTCTTATGATCGTTATGAAAAAATTGTGCTGGGCTCTTTTACTACTGTAAATGCTAATGCACGTTACTCTTTGCCAAAATGGCGCGAGCAGCAGCTTAGTTTTGACGTGCGCGTGACCAATCTATTCAACCGTACCCCAGAGATCCAAAGTAATAGCTCAAGTGCTAGCTATCGGCTTGGGCGCTCTGCTTGGCTTGGCTTAAATTATAATTATTAAGTAAGTGCCCCGCAAATTTTGCTAACAAATCCTATTTTTGCGCTATCTTTTTGAAGCAGTAACATTTTTTGCCGCAGCCTCTAAGCCTTTGGCTGGGGGCTGCGTGCATTGCTTTTTATTTTGCGCAGGTTAAGTTCAAAGTGATGGGCTCTGAGCAGGGAGTTTTATCGTTAAATTTTCGAGGCAGTGCAAAGTTTTTTTAGTCGCCAGATCTTGCTTGTAATGTGCGAAAGCTATCATTAAGCGCTTAAAATTATTGCGAAAAAAAGTGACTTACTATATATCGATGCTTGGCTATAGTTTTCACTCTCATCGAAAATAGCTATCGAAGTGAAAGAGTTAATCTGGTTTAGCCGCCAATAAAGAACACGTAAGCTAAGTAAAGCAGCAATGCGAAAAGTTTCGCCGTCATTATGAATACAATAAGGATCAGAGAGATGGATAAACACGCTAGCGGGGCCGGTCAGTGCCCTTTTACCCACGGTTCTAATACTTCTACTTCTGCAAACCAAGAACACCAAAAATGGTGGCCAAATGCTCTGAATTTGGACATTCTACATCAGCATGATCGCAAAACAGATCCGATGGATGAGAGTTTTGACTATGTCAAAGCCTTTAATAGCTTAGATTTTAAAGCGTTAAAATCAGACTTACATGCTCTGATGACCGACAGCCAACAGTGGTGGCCGGCAGACTGGGGCCACTATGGCGGCTTGATGATCCGTATGGCGTGGCACGCAGCGGGTAGCTATCGCGCAACAGATGGTCGCGGCGGCGCAAATACCGGAAACCAGCGTTTTGCACCACTCAACAGCTGGCCAGATAATGGCAACTTAGATAAAGCGCGCCGTTTGTTGTGGCCTATTAAGAAAAAATACGGCAACAAGATTTCTTGGGCCGATCTCATCATTTTGGCAGGCAATGTCGCTTATGAATCGATGGGCTTAAAAACCTTTGGTTTTGCCGGTGGCCGTCAAGACATTTGGCATCCTGAAAACGACGTTTATTGGGGCTCAGAGAAAGAGTGGCTGGCGCCAAGCGGTAGTGAAGGCAGTCGTTATAGCGGCGAGCGTGATCTTGAAAACCCACTAGCATCGGTAATGATGGGGCTGATCTACGTTAACCCTGAAGGGGTCGATGGCAAGCCTGATCCACTAAAAACCGCGCTTGATATGCGCACGACGTTCGCACGTATGGGTATGAACGATGAAGAGACCGTTGCACTGACAGCTGGCGGACACACTGTCGGTAAGGCGCACGGCAACGGCAGCGCCGCACGTTTAGGCCCTGCGCCAGAAGGGGCGGATGTTCACGAGCAAGGTTTAGGGTGGATGAACCACGAAACACGTGGTATTGGCCGCGATACGGTGACCAGTGGTCTTGAAGGAGCATGGACTACCCATCCAACGCGTTGGGATAACGGCTACTTTAAAATGCTGCTAGGACATGACTGGTGGCTTAAAAAAAGCCCAGCGGGCGCTTGGCAGTGGGAGCCAACCTTCATCAAGGAAGAAGATCGCCCTGTGGATGTGGAAGACTCATCCATTCGCTGCAA
>JBOFXO010000049.1:0-1103 GCA_051654185.1 Vibrionaceae bacterium
ACCTTGATTTTATATTCGGCCAAACGCTCTTCAATGGTGCGCGCTTTTTGCTGCAAGAGCTCCTCGCCTTCTGGCTCATACTGACTTGTCGCAGGCTCTAATAAATCAAGCGTCGGAAAGGGCTCACTCGGCTTTGGCAAATTAGGCTCATTTTTCATAAGAAAAGGGTGCAGCGCTGGCTCTTTTTTAGCTGCAGCTGCATAAATTTCTTCTAAAATAGGCGGTTCAACCACCGCAAAAGGCTCTTCTTGCTCTAATGCAACGTCCATTTTTGCTAGTTGCCCGACTGAAATTTCAGCTTCTGCCGCAACCGACTGCTGTAGATCATACGACAGCGTAAAATCAGGCGCAGCTTGGCTGGTAGCCTCAGTGTCACAGGCGTCGCTAAGCACAGTGCCAAGCGCCGGCTCATCCACGTCAAAGGCTGTTTTTTCTAGCAAAATATCTGCAGGCGGCGTTAGATCAGCAGGCTTACTCGCAGGGCAAGGCGCAGCGTCGGCTAGCGCTTGCTCATCTTGATTGCTCAGCGCTTCTTGCGCAGCTGAGCCTGCCGCATAAAAACTTTTCTCGCCTTTGCGCGCCGTGTCGCCTACATCGCTATATAAAATGCTGTCTTGTGGTTCAAGAGAAAGATCCGCGTCTTTTGCATTGGCAGCTTGCTCAGTAGGCGCTTCTTGGGCGCACTCATTTTGCTCAGGCAGCTCAAGCAAATCAGCTTTTGACTCGGCAGATAGGGGAGCTGCGTGATTTTGATCTTGAGCGGTTGCAGCTTGAGCTTTGGCATGAAGCGGCGCTGCGGCCTTTTGTTTCGCCGCTTGACCTTCTGCAATATCAAGCTCTGCAAATAAAATAGGCTCAGTGCGCATCGAGCGCGAAAAATCACGGTCACGCTGAAAAATATTTCTATAAATTCTGCGCAAAGCCGATTCAGGCTTTTCGATTTTATAGGGCGGCGGGGCAATCGCAAGCTCATCACTGGAGCTGACAAACAGCGGATCAATGTGCGTGCGCGTGTTGCCGTTAACCTCAAAGCCGGTCGCGGAGATGATCACAGAGCGCTCACCGCGCAGAGCATTGACCACCTTAGTTAAAGAGTTAAGCAC
>JBOFXO010000050.1:0-1370 GCA_051654185.1 Vibrionaceae bacterium
CGGCGCTTAGAGTGCGTGCTTGCCGCCACCAAGCCAGACGTTTTGGCAAAATTTGATGTGGTCAAAGCCATGCCGATTGAGGCGCAAGATAAATTGCTTACCCATGCAGCACAATTAAGCTTTTATAACACCTCAAAAATGGATTTAAACCGCCTTGGCGAAACAGGCGTAGCGCTCAATTTAGAAAATTACATTCAATCGTTTAGCCCAAACGCCCGCGAGATTTTTGAGCATTTCGACTTTTTTAATACCATTGATAAGCTCGAAGAGGCAGATCTGCTTTATAAAGTTGCCAAGCGTTTTGCCACCATGGATCTTCACCCCGATACTATCAGCAATTACGGTATGGGCTTGGTGTTTGAAGAGCTGATCAGGCGCTTTGCCGAAAGCTCTAATGAAACCGCAGGAGAGCACTTTACCCCAAGAGATATTGTTGAGCTGACCACCTCTTTGCTGTTCACTAACGAAGAAGAGCTAACCAGCACGGGCCTTGTGCGCTCAATTTATGATCCAACAGCCGGTACGGGCGGCTTTTTGTCGTCGGGCATGGAGTACGTGCATAAGCTTAATGAAAAAGCCTCCTTGTCGGCCTTTGGACAAGAGCTTAACCCCGAATCCTACGCCATTTGTAAGGCTGACATGCTGATCAAGGGGCAAAAAGTCGATAACATCAAGCTGGGCAATACCTTATCTAATGATCAGCTGCGTAACGAAAAGTTTGATTACATGCTGTCAAACCCGCCATTTGGTGTGGACTGGAAGAAGATCCAAAAACAGATCACCGATGAACATACGCAGCAAGGCTTTAATGGACGCTTTGGCGCAGGCTTGCCGCGCGTTTCTGACGGCTCTTTGCTGTTTTTAATGCACTTGATCAGCAAAATGCGCACGCCTGCTAAAAACAGCAGCGAAGGCGGTTCGCGCATTGGCATTATCTTAAACGGCTCGCCACTTTTTACCGGTAGCGCCGGCAGTGGTGAAAGTGAAATTCGCCGCGACATTCTAGAAAACGACCTGCTCGAAGCCATTATCGCATTGCCGACCGACATGTTTTACAACACCGGCATTGCCACTTATATTTGGGTGTTATCGAGCCATAAAGCCAAAAATCGTCAAGGCAAGGTGCAGCTCATTAATGCCGCAAAAGAGCGCGCGAAAACGGGCGGCCGTGGTCGCAGCGGCGGCGGCGAGGTTGAAGGCTGCTCTTCCCAAGAGAATGAAAACGTATTTTATGCCGCGATGCGTAAATCCTTGGGCAGCAAGCGCAAAGATCTCACTCCTGAAGGGATTGAAAAAATCGTGCAAACCTACGGGCAATTTGCTGAAAACGACTTTAGCAAGATTTTTGATTATAAAGCCTTTGGTTATCG
>JBOFXO010000051.1:0-11958 GCA_051654185.1 Vibrionaceae bacterium
TAATCGCCAAAAGGATTAGGGATTTGCATAAACAGACCATCGCCTGGCATGCTCGTTTGCACCTCAACCACAGGCGCTATCTGCGCTGTACGGTGAAAACTGTCTCCGGTATAACTCACATTGTTGTTGCTATCGCGAAAAAAAGGCTGCTTGCTGGCAAGGGTTCCTGAAAAAAGGAAATTCCCCGACTCATCTTTGCCGTTAGCCAAACTGATAATATCTTCCAACAGCGCCTGCAGATCTTGACGATGCGCTTTGCGATCGGCGCTTGCAAGCGAGCCGTTGATCATCTTCATCACATTACGCTTAGCGTTATCAATCAGATCTTCGCCATTAGAGAGCGACAGCTCCGTATTACTCAGACGGCTGCGCGCTAAATTAATCGTATCAAGATATTGATTTATTTGAGTGGATTGCTGAGACAAATTTTGCGCGTAAATGGATGCAACCGGATCGTCGCCTGCGGTGCGCACGCGCTTACCAGAGGCGAGCTGATCATGATTTTTTTGCAATTTGACCTGCTGGCGCATGATATCATTGCCAACAGATTGATAATTATGAAAACTTGCAATACGTGTCATCACTTACCCTCAGCGCGTTGCATTAAGTAGCGTCTCAAACGCTTGGTTTGCCGCAGTCATGATCCGTGAAGATGCCATATAAGCTTGCTGAAATTTCATCATGTTAGCCGCTTCTTCATCTAAATTAACGCCCGAAACCTTAGCAACTCGCCCCTGCGCGGCGTCAAGCTCGGTGCGCGTTAAGCCTTCTAAGTTAGCAAATGACGACTTTTGCGCGCCAATGCTGCTAGTTAATCCTTCAAAAACATCAATCAAGGTGGCGCGGCCATTGTCCATAAATTTAGAAGTTTGCAGTTTTTGCATGCGCAGCAAATTGCCGTTTTCTCCGTCGGCAGGAAGCAGGCTTATCACAAAGCGGTCATTTTTTTCCGCCCCTGCGGTCAAGCTAAATACCGTTCCGTTAAGTAACACAGGACCTGCCGGCGGGTAGCTTTGTGGGGACTGCAATAAATTGCCTTCAAGATCAAAAATTGAAAACTGCGAGCCGTCCTCAGAGATCACCACCTGAAACTGTGTTTGCGCGCCTCTTGTTTCTATCTGCAATTTCGCATCGCCATTAAGCTGCGAAGTTGAGCTAATGTAGCTTTGCGCGGCAATTTCACTCGGATCGCTCATGATCATGTCAATGCGCGCCGCAGCATCGCGAACAGGACGGATCAACAGGCGCTCGCCGGTTGCCATGGGCTGATTAATTTCGATGCGCATACCATCAATGATAAATGTGGGCGGCGCGCCAACCGGCGTCACCACTTGCTCTTTTTGATCAGGCATGGTCACCGTGTGCTTCACGCCGTCAAATCGAACCTGATAGTCGCCAGTGCGGATTTTACTGATATCATCAATAAAGACACTCAGCTCAGCTGTAGAGTCAGATGCCTTATCGACTCGGCTTTTAGCCACATCAGGATGATTAAAATCATTGAACATCGCTTTGCCGACGTTGCCTTTTAAATCAAATCCTTGTGACTGAAGCTCGTTCAGCGCCATCGCAAAGCCCATCGCCATACGCCCAAGCTCATCACGCGCCATACCAAGCGTTTTATCGCGATAATCAAAAAGCCCCTCTAATTTACCGCGAATATCTTCTGATGAAATCGCCTTTAAATTGTTACCGGTAACAATCGCTAAGCGGCGCTGCTGCACGTCTGGTGAACCTTCGATGGTAGTAAGCTTGCTGGCGTGCACACCCGAAACTAAAGTATGGCCGCTGCCGATCAGCACGTTAAACAGACCATCACGACGCATGTTGGTTGTGATCTGAGTGTATTTTGACAATTCATTGAGTAAATTTTGCTGGCGATCAAAAAGATCGTTATCTTTGCCGCCGCTTTTTAAAATGGCCTGCTGCACGTCAACCAGCTCTTGACCAATCGCATTAACCCGCGCAACAGTGACATCAATTTCATCATTAACTTCAAAGGCTTGGCGCTCAAGGATACCGCTGATGTCTTTAATGCTGTCTGCCGCCATTTTTGCTTGCTCAAGCACGATTTTGCGCGCGCCCATGTCGTTTGGCGTATCGGTCATCGCTTTTACTGCGCTAAAAAACTGATTGATGTTCTCTGGGACTTTTTTGCCCGAAGAGGCCATCAATTCATCTAAAATGCCAAGCTGCTCGTTTCGCGAAACAGCGTGAGAGTGTGAGGAGGTTGCTATGTTAAATTCACTGATAGCAAATTTATCAAAATTACGTCGTATATCAGCAACTAACACGCCGCTGCCAAAATACTGGCCGCCTGAGTAATGCGTGTCCGCAGTTTGCTGCTCAATACTCTGCCGGCTATACCCTTCGGTATTTACATTAGAAATATTATGGCCGGTGGTATTAAGCTGCCGCTGCGTTGTCAAGATCCCTTGCGTTCCTATCGACAGCAAATTGCCCATATCCCCTCCAACCTTGCGCCATGCATCTGCGTTATTTACCGTTGCTTATAACATTCAAAAAACATGCCACAAATAAAACCATTTAAAAACAATCAATTAGATTAAAATCTATCTGATTAGAAGGAAGATAAAGGCGTATAGGCAAAGGGTTGCCGCATGCGTTAGCTGTAGATCAAGAAAATAAAAATGGAGACGCAAAGTCTCCATAAAACCCAAGCAAAAGAAGTTAAAGCATGGTTTTAATTTTATTAAAAACACTTAGTACTTTTTGTTCATAGAGCGGATCTGTTGCGTAACCGGCTTGGTGTAAACCGCGAATAAACAGCTCAGGCTGCTGCGTTTGGCTAAGCGCATTTGCATAGCGCGGGTTGTTATTTAGAAAATCCACGTAATCATCAAAGCTTTGTTCGTGAGAGTCGTAGGCGCGAAATGCAGCGCGCTCATGCACTGGGATGCCGCTGTACACTTCAAGCGTTTGCGTGGTCACTTTTTCTCCCTGCCAGCGCGGATCTGCTTTGATATTAAACAAGTTGTGAGAGCTTCCCTCACCTTTTGCAATTACCTTTTTCCCCCACCCTGTTTCAAGCGCCGCTTGCGCAAGCAAGATCGCAGGATCCACACCTAAAGCACGCGCCGCCTTTTTCGCGTGCGGCAACAAGCTATCAACAAAATCTTGCGGCTTGTCAAAGCGTTGTGAAACGGGCTGTTTAGCTGCGAGCGGCGGAACAATTTCTTCGCTGTGTTGTGCGCTTGCGGCTAATGGAGGCAAGATGGCATTTAACTGCTCAACATCAAATACCGTTTTGCTTAATGCTGGCAACTTGGCGTCATTGCTTTCTTTAGGCAAATTTTCAGGCGCAAGCACGGTCTTTTTACCAAAAATAGGTTGTACTTTATCAGGATCAGAGTTTTTCTCGCCTAAAGAAGGATCGTCCATCGGTTTGGCATCCTGCAAACTTTGGAACTGCTTGACAATCATATCAGCAAGGCCTAGCGATCCGCGGCTTGAAAGCGCGCTCGAGAGCTGCTCATCAGCAAGCTGCTGGTAGAATTTAGAAGTGCGGCTGTCAATCAGATCCGACTCAAACGCCGCATTGGCATCGCGCATCGACTTAAATAGCATCTGCGTAAACAGCGCTTCAAACTGCGAAGCGACCGCTTTAAGCGCCTGCTCTTTATTGTCTTTTGTATTCGAAAGCTGCCGGATCTTGTCTAATTGATTGATATCGTGGACAAAACCCATATCTGTTGGAGATTTCATATACAACCTAAATAACGATTAGTTGTCCATCAATGGCGCCCGCTTGCTTTAGCGCTTGCAAGATAGCCATCAGATCCGAGGGCGCCGCCCCCACATTATTTACCGCGCGCACCAGTTCATCGAGCGTCACGCCAGGATTGAAATGGAACATACGACCACTTTTTTCTTCCACTTCGATTTCGCTGTCCTGCGTTACCACCGTCTGCCCATCCGCAAGCGGATTAGGCTGACTGACCTGCGGATTTTCCCTGATACTCACCGTCATACCGCCATGCGTTACAGCCGCTGGGCGAAGGCGAACATTTTGCCCCACAATAATGGTTCCGGTGCGGCTATTGACGATAATTTTTGCCGCCGCATCACCTGGTTCAAATTCTAAATTTTCAATGGTCGACATAAAACCGACACGCTGCGCTACATCACGCGGCGCTTTCACTTTAATGGAAGTTGCATCTTGCGCGCTCGCCATTGAGCTGCCTAAAAAATTATTAATAGCCTCAGCAAGGCGCTGCGCAGTGGTAAAATCAGAGTCAAACAGATTAAAAGTGATGTGATCGCCGCGCGAAAAAGGGTTAGGCACTTCGCGCTCAACCATAGCGCCACCTGAAATGCGGCCCACCGTTGGCGTATTTCCCACAATCGACGAACCATCGGCGCCTTCAGCGCTAAAACCACCCACAATCAAATTGCCTTGTGCTAGCGCATAAATATTGCCGTCAGGCCCTTTTAGTACGGTCTGCATCAAGGTGCCACCGCGCAAGCTTTTTGCTGCGCCCACAGAGGAAACGGTCACGTCAATTTTTTGCCCTTGTTTAGCAAAGGCGGGCAGCTGAGCGCTTACTACAACTGCGGCGACATTTTTAGTTTTAGGTTTAAGTCCTGCAGGAAGCTGAATGCCAAATCCTTGTAGCATGGCTAAAAAGCTTTGATCAGTAAAAGGGGTTGTTTCACCCGTTCCAGCAAGCCCAACCACTAAACCATAGCCAATCAATTGGTTATCACGCACACCGGCAACTTGCGCAACATCTTTGATCCTTGCAGCATGCAACGGAGCGGCAATAAGCAGCACGGAAAATAAAATTGCTGTTAATTTGATTGGATTGATCATGCAGCCCCTTTTAGCATTACTGTTAGCTATAAAATGATATTGAAAAATCGTGCCAACCAACTCTGCTGCTGCAGATCTTGCCTGTCGCCCGTAGCAGAATATTGAATGCGTGCGTTAGAAATTCGCGTAGAAGCGATAGTATTATCAGCGCTGATATCTTGAGGACGAATGGTGCCGCTAAGGCGCACATACTCATCACCCGTGTTAAGGGTCAGCCATTTTTCACCGCGTACCACCAAATTGCCGTTCGCAAGGACGTTGATCACTTCAACGGAGATTGCGCCCTGTATGCTATTACTTTGATTAGCATTATTTGCACCGCTGGTTTTATTCGTGTTCGTTAACGAATACGAAAAGTTTCTCTCCCCCAGCTTTATCTCTTGCCCCCCGACCTCTATCGGCGTTAGTGACAAATCATTAGCTTTAGCAGTATCACTGCTCGCTGTTTTTGATGCCTGCGTATTTTCTTGCAGTAACACCGTCACCACATCGCCAATTTGGCGTGGTTTAATATCGCTGTAGTAATCTTGCACTTTGGCTACATTAAACAAAGATCCCGTTGACGCCGTATACAGCTCAGGAGCGGCTTGCGGGGCAAGCGGCGTCCAATTAGGATCGCCTGGCGTAGGATCTTCTCGAGGACGCAGTTTTTCAAGAATGCTTGCCGAATCAGGTTCAGTTTTTCCTTCTACGGCATCCGTAGTTCCTGTTGCATCCTCAACGTCATCTTGCGCAGTAGAAGGGCTTAAACGGTCAATAAGTGAACAACCAGTTAACGATATCAGTAGCAAAAAGCAAACTATTTTCATTTATGCCCCACTATAATTGCTGACTAACATAGCTAAGCATCTGATCTACTGCAGAAATAACTTTAGAGTTCATTTCATAAACGCGCTGGGCTTCTATCATGTTCACAAGCTCTTCGGTCACGTTCACATTCGATGTTTCAAGCATCGATTGACGCAAACGCCCTAGACCATCAAGGCTTGGCACCCCTTCTTGCGGATCGCCGCTTGCGCCGGTCGCCATATACATATTTTGACCAATCGGCTCAAGACCACCTGGGTTGATAAAATCAACCGTATTTATTTGGCCTAGTACCACATTATCTTGTTGATCGCGCACGCGCACCGATACTTCACCGTCAATCCCTACCGTAATTTGCACGGTATTTTCAGGCACAGTGATTTCAGGCTGCAGCGGATACCCCGACCCAGAGGTCACAATCACCCCTTCATCATTGAGGGTAAATTGACCGTTACGTTGATAAGCGGTATTGCCGTCAGGCAGCAAAATTTGAAAAAAACCGTCGCCTTCAATCATCAGATCAAGGGAGTTATCCGTCGTTTGCACATTACCGTGAGTGTGCACACGCTGCGTTGCAACAACCTTAGTACCCGCCCCTAGCATCAAGCCACTTGGCAGCGCCGTATCTTGGGATGATTGGCCACCTGGCTGATTGATATTTTGATAAAACAGATCTTCAAATACCGCGCGCTGCTTTTTAAAACCAACGGTAGAGGCGTTCGCCAAGTTATTGGCAATGGTCGCAATATTTGTTTGCTGCGCATCTAAACCCGTTTTACTAACCCAAAGTGCCGGATGCATAAAAATTCCTCAAATTAACCCATACGCAATAAAGAAGAGGATGCTTGATCCATCTCTTCTGCAGTTTTCATTAACTTCACTTGCAGCTCAAATTGGCGCTGCAGGTCGATTAAGCTTGTCATTTCACCTATCGCATTAACGTTACTGCCTTCAAGTGCCCCAGTAACCAATTTAACGCTCGCGTCCGACGCAACAACTTGGGCCGGATCAATGGTCTTAAACAAACCGTCTTTATCCTTAAACAAGTTTTTTAGATCAGGATTGACCAAACGGATCCGCCCAACTTCTTCCATCGCTTCCGGCGGCGCATCTTTTGGCAACACAGAAATAATGCCATTTTCAGCGATTTCTACTTTAGCTATCGGCAGCGGCACGATGATCGGCGCGCCATTTTCGCCTTGCACCATGTGCCCATGGCTATTACGCAAAAAGCCGATTTCATCAATTGAAAGGTTACCTTCGCGCGTAAAACTCTCTTCGCCGGCGCTATTTTGCACCGCAATCCAGCCCTGCCCTTTTACCGCAACATCTAGATCGCGCGCAGTAGTGATGGTTGAGCCTTGCGCAAAGTTATAGCCTGGGCGCTCCGTCATGCTAAACACGCGCGTCGGCAAACCTTCGCCATAGGCTTGCATCGCGCGAGCTTGCGCCAGATCGGCCCTAAAGCCTGTGGTACTGACATTCGCGAGATTATTAGCACGAAGCTGCAATGCATGCATGTCTTGCTTGGCGCCGCTCATCGCTAAGAAAAGTGCACGATCCATCTGCTCTACCTTTTAATGCAAATTGATTTCATTACCGACATGGCAATGACTGGCTTGTTTTAATAAAGCAATAAAGATGCCAATATTTTTTTGAGCTACTTATCAATAAGTTACTTAAAAAATGGGGAATTTGCGGGTAAAGGCGGAAAAAAGTTGCCCCGCAAGAGGCAACCTTTTACGAAACTAGCGAATTTGTAGAATGGTCTGCTGCATCTGATTGCCCACTTCGAGCGAGCGCGAGTTCGCCTGAAAATTACGCTGCGCGCTGATAAGATCTACCAGCTCTTGAGTCATATCAATATTTGATTGCTCAATCACACCACTTTTGATTTTACCAAAAGAGCCTTGGCTAGCCTCCCCCCAAGTCGCATTACCAGAGCGCTGTGTCACGCGCCATTGGGTATTGCCTTCTTGAGCAAGCCCTTGCTGATTAGCAACACGCACCATCGCTATGCGGCCAAGAGGCACATTTTCACCGTTGCTATATAGCGCAAGCAGTGTACCGTGCGCATCAATATCTACTTTGGCTAAAAATCCTGATGTTGCGCCATCTTCATCAAACTTTTTCATCTCAAAGGGTGAGGCGTACTGAGTCAACTCTTCGTAGTTAACGCTCACATTTTGCGAGCCGTCAGCACCATTAAGCGCTATCCCTGCTGAGCTAAAGAGCTCTGTGACAATAGGCTTTCCTTCGTTGATCGCACTCACTGAGCCATCTGTATTAAATTCAAGCGTATGGCCGACGCGACTACCTGCAAGCGCAGAGCCGTCTGTCAGATCAAGCGCCTTTTCACCCTCATCATCAATCATGGTATAAAATACAGCCCACTTGTTGGGAGTGCTGACATCTTTGACGTAATAACTGTTTAATTTGTAACCCTGACCTAGTGAGTCATAAATGGTGGAAGAGGTGGTTTTATTGTAAGTACCAGGATCGGCTGGATTAAACAGCGCCACATTTTTGCCTTGCGCGTTCGCCGGAAAATTAAGGCTTACGTTGACATTTTTTGAAGCACGCGGCTGGCCAAATTTTTCAGGCACTTGCAACGCTTTAGGATCGTAAGAGTCCACCTGATTGCTCGTTTTATCAACGTCATAACCAAGCAAATACTGGCCATCGGCATTGACAATAAAGTTGTCTTTATTGAGCTGAAATGCGCCATTACGTGTCAATTGATTGTCTTGGGTCGACAATTTATCATTCGCTACAGCAAAATAGCCGTTACCAGAAATGCGCAAATCCATGGGATTATTCGTATAAATGCTTGATCCTTCATGAAATTGCTGTGCAACGATCGATGTTTGCACGCCACCACCGGTTGTTGTTTTACTGTTAGAAAACAAAGAGGTGGAATAAACATCACCAAATTCTGCGCGTGACTCTTTAAAACCATAAGTGTTCGCATTAGCGATGTTATTACTGGTAGTGCTCATGTCTTTTTGAGCAGCCGCTAAGCCACTTAACGCGATATTTAGACTCATTACAAACCACTCCTTGCTTATTAACCTTTATCAACAAAACTGCTTATTAGCTTGCCCACTTCTAGCACATCGCTAAGCTTGACCGGCACAGAAAAACCAGCCAGATTGAGCATCACATTGCCGTCACCATTGCCAAACAGCACGCTATTTACATTGGCATAGGTCGACATCTCTAAACTTTGTGGCTTGCCATCGACTTTGCCGGTCGCATTCATCACATAGCTGCCTTCTGGCAATAAATTGCCGTTTTCATCTTTGCCGTCCCACTCAATGCGATGCGAACCGCTTTCTTTATTGCCTAAATTGAAGGTTTTTAGCAGCTCACCGCGCGCATTTTGTACATTGACGACCACGTCATTAAACATTTGCGGCAAATTGAGCACGCCAGCCACAGCGCCCGCTTCTGTTTTAAAGACTTTATTGCCCGTCACTAAAACATCTTGCCCTACCAGCGATGAAGCTTGCAGCGCTTTACCGGATGTCATGGCCGCATTCAAAAGGCCAAACTGCTCATTCATCTGCCCAATACCATTGACTGTGGCAAATGACGCCATCTGCGCAATCATCTGCTCATTTTCAACGGGTTTGAATGGATCTTGGTTAGCGAGCTGCTTTGTGAGCAGCGATAAAAAATCCTCTTGTTTTAATTCAACCTGACCGGTTTTACTCTCACCGGTTGTCCCACGTTCTACGTTTTGTTTCTCTTGCAGCGATTTTAACTGCTCAAGATAACTTCCCGTTCCGCCTGCGCCATTAATCAAGTTCATGGAGCCGTCCTCTTACTCATTGACCCATTTGCAGGGTACGCATCAGCATTTGTTTGCTAGCTTCTGCTAGCTCAATATTGGTTTGATAAGCGCGAGAGGCTGAAATCATATCTGCCATCTCTTCCATCACATTCACATTCGGTTTAAAAATGTAGCCTTGAGTATTCGCCATTGGGTGATCGGGGTGGTATTCGGCAAGCAGCGGTTTTTGACTTTCCACAATGCCAGCGACTTGCACAGGTACGCTTGCTCCATCTTGCGAAAGATAGTGATCAAGCTGCGCGGCAAATACGGGATGGCGCGCTTTATACGTGCTTTCAGCTGAGCTGCTTATTGAATTGGCATTAGCCAAATTACTCGAGATGGTATTTAACCGTACCGACTGCGCACTCATGGCAGAGCCGGTTACATTGAAAATATTAAATAAACTCATCCCTTACTCCCCTTTTAACGCTTTAGACAAATTTTTAAATTTAGAACTTAAAAAGTCTAAAGAGGCTTGATATTCAAGCGAATTTTGCATAAATAGGTTTTTTTCTAACTGTTCATCGACCGTGTTACCATCACCGGTATCGGGCTGATTTGGGACACGATAAAGTGTTTGCCCCTGCAGTGTGCTTGAACCGGCAAAAATGTGCCGTCCATCGGTACGATTCAGCCCAATCGATTGACCCGAGCTTGCCGACTGCAAAGCCTGTGCAAAATTGAGCTCTTTTGCCTTATAACCTGGCGTATTGGCGTTAGCTAAATTGCTCGCAAGGATCTCGGCGCGTTTGCCGCGTACTCCGACCGTGTTTTGGTGTACTCCGAGCGCTTTATCAAATGAGATTGCCATGCTTGAAAGCCCACTGTGTTATCTGTTGCGAAATAAAATGCAATTTTGGTGCCAGATCGCTTAATTGCATGCCATAACTTTTTATCCGCGCATATGTTGCTATGAATAGCCAAACAAGCTGCCCGCTTGTTGCAAGGCTTAAGCTGCTGCTCGCTAGAATTTTGCTCATACTAAACGGCAATAAATTCATGCATAAAAAACAGCAATATCAATGCCAAATATTTTCAGGCAAAAGCATCAATGGATTAAAGAAAGGCTGGCAAGCAGAAAGGCCGCTAAAGACGGCAGGTGTTAACACTAAGAAGATTCAATAAAATGATAACAAATATGCTTTATTTAAGAACGCTGTGCAGATGAAAATAACTACATGTTAAAAAATGATTTATTGCTATAAGTTAAATTAATTTATAAACAATGCCATTGCTGTTTTGGATCATCTTAAATTTATCAGATAAACCTGGCAAAAACTCCGAACCACCTAAAAACAAGTACCCATTCGGATTTAAACAATTAGCCATTCTATTTAGCACTTTTAATTTGTCCTCTTGTGAAAAATAGATCAAAACGTTGCGGCAAAAAATAACATCAAATTTACCAAGCAGGGTAAAATCATCTAATAAATTGCGCTGCTGAAATGATACCATGTCCATGATAGTGCTATTTATTTTGTAAATTTCATCGTCTAATTTAACAAAATATTTTCGCTTAAACTCGCTAGGTAGCCCTCGGCTTAGCGCAATATTATCGTACACACCCGCTCGGCAAAGATCTAACATGGTTCGAGAAATATCTGTTGCCACCACTTTAACCCAAAGATCAGGCTGCGCTTTTTTAGCAATAAACTCTTGCGCTACCATTGCTATTGAATACGGCTCTTGCCCAGAGGCGGTAGCGGCAGACCAAATTCTTACGCCCTTTTTATTCGCCGCTAAAAGCTCTGGCAAAATGGAGTTAGTCAAAATATCAAATGGATAACTGTCTCTAAACCATAAAGTTTCATTGGTCGTCATCGCATCCATCACTAAAGCTGCAATATCGCCATTAGGATTAGCTAAAACAGCATTTATCAAGGCAGACATAGAATCAAAATTTAATCTTTTTACTAATGGCGCAAGCCGACTGGTCACAAAATATTGCTTATTATCGCCCAAAACAAGACCGCTGCTAAGCTGCAGAAAGTCACAAAACTTTTTATATTCACTGACAGATAGTCTCATCAATTTTGCTCTATTTTTTTATTAAATTTATCACGGCTGAACTTAACTCATTAGAGTTAAATTTAGGAATAAACGCATCTGCGCCTACGCGCTCTGCAAGTGCCGTATTAAAATTTCCACTTAATGACGAGTGCAGCAACACTTTTACACTATTAAATTGCGCCGCTTTTTTTATTTCAGCGGTAAGTGTATAGCCGTCAACCACAGGCATTTCAATATCAGAGACAACCAGCGCAAGCTGTGCTAATCCATTTTCTTTACTGGCAATCGCATGCAACGCATCCAGTCCTTCTTGACCATTACAAGCTAAAATAACGTCAAAACCCATCGCCTCTAGTACTTTTTTGATTTGGCTTCGCGCAATACTTGAATCATCAACAACTAAAACATTTTTTGCATCATTAGCAACCAGAACCTTGCTGGTCTCTTTATAAGCTTCGCTAATATCTTC
>JBOFXO010000052.1:0-5255 GCA_051654185.1 Vibrionaceae bacterium
TATCCGTGATAAAGGCATTCTGGAATTAAAGGCGGCTGGACGGTCGTCTCTGCTTATGGAAGCTGCGTAAGCCTCGATACTATCGAGCAACAGCTAATGAAGTAAGAAGCATCGCCTGATAGGGCGGTGAGAAGTCACGAGCCTTTTTGTATACTGCGTTGAAATATGCAGCGTTACTGCTCCCTGCTGGGATCATTTTTGTCACAGGCACAACTTACATCGCCTTCAGCCAGGTAAGGATCTACCGTAAAAATCGTCAGGTCCGTATTGCTGAACAAGCCTCTAGTTGATTTAAAAACCACAAATTGAGCACCACAACCTATGCCAAGTCGCAATGGCTGGCTATCTTCGGATGATCTATTTGGTGCTTACGCAAGCTTTACCTACGCGAGCAGATTAACCGCCACTTAGTTGATCGGCTCGTTTTCGACTCGCCGCACCTGCTTTCTAATTCATTTTCAGCAAGGTTGTTTACGCGTTTGCAACAAATCCCTCCTGTCTCACCCAAAATCGATATCACGCGTGTACATAAACGTGTGCCAATACCTTATTTAGGGATCAGCAAGGCGCGCGGGCAAGTTTTTAGCTCTTGATTGTTATCGGTAAAGGCAACTGTTTGCTATGATGCCGCCTTTACGTTGTTAAGTTATCGATTATGGTGTTAGATTTTTCACAAGGTAAAATCATTGTCACCAAACAGGAGCTGCAAGTAAGGCTACTTGGTGCTCAGATTGTATTGCAGGCCAGCGCAGCAGACATTAGCTTAAGGCGCCAGCCCCCCATGTTAATTGCTGACGGTGGCGGTGTGCGCTGGAGTCTTGTATTAGACTCGATGAGCCAGCTTAGCGCAATTCAAGCTGTTTTAAGCATAGATACTCAGTAATGCCGCGCTGTGTAAACAAGGATGGCCTACTCCGGTTGCGCAAAAGGCATTCAATGCTCATGATTGGCTAAATCTTATCAAAAGCATGATGACAACATGATTGAATGTGCCTCACCATAAAATAGTGGAGAAATGGTTATGAGTCGTGATCTTGAAGCAATTGTGATCGAGCCAAAAGGCCAGGCAACAGCGGTCGTGATTTGGCTCCATGGGCTTGGTGATTCTGGCGCGGGATTTGCTCCCGTTGTACCTGCATTAGGGTTGCCAGCCGATCATCAAATCCGCTTTATTTTCCCCCATGCCCCAGAGCAAGCGGTGACGCTCAATGGTGGCTATATTATGCGCGCTTGGTACGACATTAAGAGCATGGATTTGCATAATCGAGCAGATTTGAATGGCGTGATTGCTTCAGAGCAGCTCATTAATGCGCTAATAAATGAACAAATTGCCTCTGGTATCTCCAGTAAGCGCATCGTACTTGCTGGATTTAGCCAAGGGGGACTGATGAGCCTATTCACAGGACTGCGCTGTGAGCATCCCTTAGCGGGGATCATGGCGCTTTCTTGTTATCTGCCCAGTGGTGATGCTTTGCCTGCGCAGTTAAGCAGTAAAAATCGTCATACTCCTATCTTGCAGCAACACGGGCTACAAGATGATGTTGTTCCCTTATCGGCAGCGATATTAGCAAAAGAAGCTCTAACCGCTGCAGGTTATTCGCTGCAATGGCAAACTTATCCAATGCCCCATTCAGTGCTGCCAAGCCAATTACAAGATATTGGCCGTTGGTTATTAGCGCGGTTTGCCGACTAAGTTTGGTGACATGAAGGCGCTTGTGAAGCAAGCGTCTTTCCCATAAAAAATGGCTAAGCTCGCCCATAATGGTTGACAATGAAAGCTTAACTTTTTATCGTAACAGCAGTCTTGCTTAAGCGCAGGGCGAGATCTAACTCATTAACACTTAAGATAAATTTTTAAATCGCCGTCTATTGCTTGATCAGCACAGACTTTTGATGAACTGCATATTAACCCAACAAGGTGCATTTTATGTGTATGACAAAACAAGCTTTTTATCCCTTTCTGTAGCCGCAATGGCATAGATAGGTACTCACGCCTGACCTTCCATTGTGGCCATATCCCAGCGATCAGCAGATTGCGCCACGATCCCAACGCTTTGTACTAACACAAGAACACCCTTTAGCCGCCGTATCGCGACGCCATTCTGCTTAAACCCTTATCTCATCTGAGATATTCAAGCCATTGATCAAGACGTTTGAGCATAAATATTATGACAAAAAATAAATTTTTCGGCAGTTTACTACTCATTGCAGGCACCACCGTTGGCGCAGGCATGCTAGCCCTCCCCATTGCATCGGCGGGAGTGGGCTTTGGTGTGTCTAGCGCAATAATGCTGCTTCTTTGGGCATTAATGGCCTACACCGCCCTACTCATGGTCGAAATCCATCAATTTGCCCCAAGTGACATCAGCCTCAACCAATTAGCACACAAACTGCTCGGCACAAAAGGACAAGTGCTCACCAGCATTGCATTAATGTTTTTACTCTACGCCCTGTGTGCAGCTTATATTGCTGGCGGTGGCGAGCAGGTCCATCAAAAACTCACCGTTTTGCTAGGGTTAGATTTGCCTCCACAGGCGGGTGCCATCTTTTTTACGCTATTAGTTGGCATTATTGTGGGGCTAGGCACACGCTGCGTCGATTTGATCAACCGCGCACTCTTTAGCCTAAAAATCATTGCCTTGATCTTGATGCTAGCACTGCTGCTTCCGCAAGTAGAAAGCACGCATTTAGTTGAACTGCCGCTCAAGCAAGGACTTATTGTAACGGCCATACCTGTGATTTTTACGTCTTTTGGCTTTCATAGCTCGATCCCATCTGTCGTGCGCTATCTCGGCATTGAGGTAAAAGCGCTGCGCAAAATTATGTTACTTGGCTCAGCGTTGCCTTTGCTAATTTACCTTCTATGGCAGCTCGGCAGCCAAGGCGTGCTAAGCCAAAGCCAATTAATGACCAATCACAGCCTGTCTGGCTTTATCAATCAATTAGCAAGCGTACTTCACAGCCAATTTTTAAGCACCGCGATCAGTGTGTTTGCCGATCTTGCGCTGGCAACCTCCTTTTTGGGTGTAAGCCTTGGTCTGTTTGATTTCATGGCCGTTAACTTAAAGCAAAAGGACAACCCTATAGGGCGTACCATTACTGCAGGCGTTACTTTTGTCCCTCCTTTAGGCTTTGCTCTTTTCTACCCCCAAGGTTTTATTACAGCTCTTGGCTTTGCCGCTATCGCACTGGTGATCCTTGCGGTCTTCTTGCCGGTCGCTATGGTATGGCAGCAACGTAAGGTGCGCGACAGCGCTAATATGCCAATAGGTTACCGAGTCGCAGGGGGCCGCGTAGCGCTGCTACTTGCAGCTTTTTGTGGCGTAGGCGTTATCGCAGCCCAACTGCTGAGCTAGCCTTGCAGATCATGGAAGCCAAGTATAATTAGGGAAATAAGGCGTTTATAACAAATGCAGGCAACTCTGTTACCACTGAGGAGTCTCATACTAAAGCATGCGCAATAGCGCATGCTCTTCGCCCACCCATTTATGATCAGGAGCTCTGCCATGAATATGGTTCCCCCATCAAAGACACAAAGACCACTCTCCGTATTATTCCATCAGCAACGCTGTGCTTATTTAGCCACCCCCTATCCGGATCTTCACAGCCGAGTGGGGCTGTTGCAGCGCCTAAAATCAGCACTGCTGCACTTTAAAATGCCCTTAGTCAATGCATTAAGCCAAGATTATGGCCACCGCTCCGAGAATGACAGCTTGATTGCTGATATCATGCCCGTCATTAATAACATCAATTACACCCTTAAACACCTCAAAAGCTGGCTCAAACCTAGTCCTCGCCATGCAGGCTCCTTACTTGCACCGGCCAAGATCAGCGTAAATTACCAACCTCTCGGGGTAATAGGTATCATCGTGCCTTGGAATTTCCCTGTAATGCTGTCGATTGGCCCATTGGTTACCGCTATCGCGGCGGGCAATCGCGCTATGTTAAAAATGTCGGAATTCACGCCAGCAACCAATAAAGTGATAACCCAATTACTCGCCGAAGTTTTTGATAATAGTTATGTTGCAGTCATTGAAGGCGATGCTGATATTGCCGCCGAATTTGCAGCGCTCCCCTTTGACCACTTACTTTTTACCGGCTCGACCACCGTCGGGCGCCAAGTAATGCGCGCGGCCGCTAACAACCTCACTCCCGTAACGCTCGAGCTTGGCGGAAAGTCACCGGTTATCATTGCCCCTGACATGCCAATTGCTACCGCAGCAGAGCGGCTGATCTTTGGCAAATGCCTCAATGCCGGCCAGATCTGTATCGCACCTGACTATATATTATGCCCTAAAGCCAAAGTGGATGAGTTTATCGCAGCCTATCAAGCACGATTTCAGGAAATGTACGGCACTGTCAATCAAAACAAGGACTACAGCAGCATTATTAATGCTCGCCATTTTGCACGCTTAATGGCGGTATTAGAAGATGCTAAAGCTAAGGGCGCGCAGGTGTTTTCGGCAAGCGACGAGCACTTAGACGAGCAAAATTGCAAAATGGCAACACAGCTTATCACTCACGTCACTGATGACATGCTATTGATGCAAGAAGAAATTTTTGGGCCACTGTTACCTATTATTAGCTACGACAGCCTCGATGAGGCAATCCGTTACGTCAATCAGCAGCCGCGCCCCTTAGCCTTGTATATCATGAGTTTTGACGCTCAAACTCAGCAGCACATTCTTAGCCACACCCACTCAGGCGGCGTTTGTATTAACGAAACCGTGCTTCATGTTGTAGCGGATGATGCCCCCTTTGGTGGAATAGGTCCCTCAGGCATGGGGCATTACCACGGCAAAGAAGGGTTTTTAACCTTTAGCCATGCCAAAACTGTGCTACAACGTGGTCGCTTGAACACCGGTAAATTTGTCCAGCCGCCTTATGGTACGGCCATTCAGCGCCTGCTAATGAAACTGTTTTTACGCTAAAAGGATCAGCTTGCTTGCAATGCGAGTTTGAGTACTCATGAAATATGAAAATGCAGGTTTCAGCATCAAAAAATTACCCTCATTTTTAGATGCAAGCAGGCCTGCAATTTTTTGATAACCTCGCCCAACACAATGAACTGTGTCCACTAATGCACTCGCGTTAAACGATAACACCGGCAGGTCTTAACAAACTTACTTTTGGCCTTTACGGATCCAGCCATAACTTAACTTGGCTGTTTGTGCTCTGTGAGTGGTTTCGCTAGGCTCTAACTGTTGGGAGTTTTCAGCAAAATCCTGCGGCTCAACGCTAAATTTGTGGGGAGC
>JBOFXO010000053.1:0-1313 GCA_051654185.1 Vibrionaceae bacterium
AGGGATTGCTGGCGCAACATCTGAAGAGCAAGACGCTTACTCTATAACTGCTGAGTTCACAAGAAACAGCTGGCTGTACAAACTTGGTTATGCTGCAACTACAGATTTAGAAACATCGAAAGGCAAAGTAGCAGACACAGCTGATAAAGCAATTACAGGTCGTGTCATGTACTTCCTTGACCCATCTGCAGTTATTTATAGCGATATTCGCCATTACAACTTCGGTAAGGGAGATGTGGGTAACGAATTCGACGCAAAAGATCAAACAAGATACGGCGTTGGTGTTGAGTACTACTTCTGATCATCTTTGTAAAAAGAAAATGTTAGAAAAGCGGGCGATAGCCCGCTTTTTTGTTTTTCTGTAATGGTACTATTGGCAATATATTTGCCACAGTAAAATGGCATAAAAAATTTTTATTGATAAACAAAGGGATGTGAGAATGCGTGATCCTATTAAATTGGCTTTATTTTTAGCGCTAGTAAGTACCCAAGCCTTTGCGCAGGTGCAGCTGACAGTGCCTGATAATGTACAAGTGATGGTTATTAACGAAGAGCATTCTCAATATTCAAAATTGGGTTTAAAAAATCAAACTCAATTTATATTGCCTGATGGCGAAAGCCAGATCTTGTTTAGAGTAACGCAAGTGGTGCGTGAAGATGGTAGCACGAAAAGCAAATTTAAATCCGGTCCCATGCTGCTCTCTTTTGTTGCAAAAGAGCAAGATATTGCTTTGCAGCTGCCGCGTTTTCAAACTATGGACGAAGCAAAAGCTTTTGCAAAAGCGCCTAGCATCTCGCTAGTGAGCCGCGGTAAGAAGCTTGATTTTCGCTCTGATAGTTTAGATACCGGCTTTAATTTAACGCCTGATTATGTGCGCGAAGTGCAAGATTATAATCGCAAACAAGGTCTTGCCTCTGTGAATTTTGGTTTTGTGACCGATAGCCGCTACGACAAGCCTAATGTTGCAAAGTTACCGCAATCTGCAAATCTGCAGCCTGTAAAGAGTGCTCAAGCTGCCACAAACTTGCCAGCGCAAAACGCAGAAAGCATGCTGCAATTTTGGTTTGCTCAAGCTGATTCTCAGCAGCAAAAGCGCTTTATGGCGTGGGCTGTACAGAATATCAAATAAAAATAACTCTATTGCCACTCAATTACTTAAAAAATGTGTTTTTGCTTAATAAAGAGTGTGATTTGGGTTTGCAACAGTTAAAAGCAAGAAGAGGAGCGACTGCTCCTCTTTTTTGCTACCTTGTCTAAGTTGCTATATTCGTTGATATTTTGGCTTGATTTACACCATCAATCAGTTGTATTA
>JBOFXO010000054.1:0-1654 GCA_051654185.1 Vibrionaceae bacterium
CTCACTGCGACGGCGGGCATGGCATGCATAGAAAACTGTGTCGCGTAAATAATGCGATTTTCCGGAAACAGCGGCGCAAGCTCTTGGCGCTGTGGCCAGCTTTTGCGGTAAATATCGCCAAGACGCAATGTTTGCCATATTGATTGCTGTGCCATAGCGAGCCTCATCCTAGTGCGTTCATTTAAAAAAGTGGTGTGTTCGGGTTGTTTTTTGTTCGTTTCAGGGCACAAGCTTCGAAAATTTTTGTGATCTGTGCTAACTATCGTTATTCTTAGCGCTAAATTAATTGTTACGCGAAAATAGTGCGTCTCGCAACTGACAAAAATACAAAACTGTGTCGCAACGCGTTGTTACCACTAAGGTGATTGTTGCGCAACATCGGCTTTTTGTTTTGTTGCATCAATTAGAAAATTCCCTGCGGTGTAGCCGTTTAAGTAGAAATTATGGCTAGCGGTACTTGCTTTTAGCAATGTGTGGCGAGTGTTTATTTTCACTTATGTGGCGTTTACTTTAAATAGGTTGTTTGATATGTCTAAGCTTGTCCTTGTACTTAACTGTGGTAGTTCTTCGTTAAAATTTGCCATTTTAGATGCGCAAACAGGTGAAGAGCATTTAACTGGTCTGGCTGAATGTTTGCATTTGCCACAAGCGCGCATTAAGTGGAAGCTTAATGGTAAGCATGAGTCTGCATTGCCTGAAGGGGCTGATCATCAGCAGGCACTTGATTTTATTGTTAAAAACATTCTTTCTACTAAGCCTGAGCTAGCAGAAAACTTAGGCGCCATTGGCCATCGCGTTGTGCATGGCGGTGAACAGTTCACACAATCTGCGCTGATCACAGATGAAGTGCTAGAAGGGATCAAAAATGCAGCAACTTTTGCGCCGCTGCATAATCCTGCGCACCTTGTTGGTATTTCTGCCGCGCAAAAAGCGTTTCCTGCGCTAAAAAACGTTGCGGTATTTGACACGGCATTCCACCAAACCATGCCAGAAGAAGCGTACCTTTATGCGCTGCCTTACTCACTTTACAAAGAGCATGGGATCCGCCGTTACGGCATGCACGGCACATCGCATTACTTCATCACGCAACAAGTAGCAAAGCAGCTTGGCAAGCCTGTTGATCAAGTGAACATCATTAACTGTCACCTTGGTAACGGTGCGTCTGTGTGCGCCATCAAAAATGGTAAATCTGTTGACACATCAATGGGTATGACGCCGCTAGAAGGCCTGGTTATGGGCACGCGCTCAGGTGACATTGATCCTGCCATCATTTTCCATCTGCACAAAGCACTTGGCTATAGCATGCAGCAAATCGACGATATGCTGATCAAAGAGTCAGGCCTGATGGGTCTTACGCAAGTCACATCAGATTGCCGCTATGTTGAAGATAACTATCAGCAAAAAGAAGAAGCCACTCGTGCAATGGATGTAGCTTGCCACCGCTTAGCAAAATACGTAGCGGGCTACACTGCGACTTTAGATGGTCGCTTGGACGCTATCGTTTTCACCGGCGGGATCGGCGAAAACTCTGCGCTGCTGCGCCAGTTGGTATTGGATCGCTTAGGTCTGCTTGGCATTGAACTTGACGAAGCAGCTAACCTTGCGGCGCGTTTTGGTAAAGAAGGCGTTATTACAAGCTCAAACAGCCGTATCC
>JBOFXO010000055.1:0-1023 GCA_051654185.1 Vibrionaceae bacterium
GACATTGACTAAGTGTTCATCCAATTTTTGTTTACGGGCTTTTGTCGCGCGATCAGTATTAGCGTAAAGCTCACTAGCACTCTTCCATTGAGGATCATTAGCTTGAGAAGAGTAATAGTGATCACCCAGCATTAAGCAAAGTCGTGCATGATGTAAAATCACACGCCAACTGCCATCATTCATTGCTTGTTCTAGCAACGGCAATTGATGCAATAAATCGTTGGCGCGATGTTTTAACTCAGAAAGCCAAGTTGTGGCATTAGCAAGCATTCCTTGCGGAAATTCAAAACATTTAGGAAGCAACGTATTGTATTGTTCAATATTGTTTTGGTATCCCCATGCAGAGGTAATTTTAGCCAGCAAATCGTGAAGAGAAGCATTACTTTTTTCTCGCTGAACCTTGCACAATTCTTGCTCTTTTGGCAAAGGTAGCCTGTGATGAGAAACTATTAACCAAGCAATCATTGCTGCTGCATCAGGCAGCTCTGCAAGCGCTTTTTCCCGTGCTAAAGCGTTAGTCTCAAAACAAGAATCGTCAATACCTAGCTCAATGAGCGAATTTAGCCATCCTGCATCTTGATGTTCGTGCGCTTGATACATAACAAACTGGTGAAATAACAAACAAGAAATCCACTCGTGACGCAATGGATCACCTTTGTGTTTGGTTTTAATGTCTGGATCTAATTTTTCTTGAAACAATAAAGAAGCCTTGCCCCAATCATGTAGCAAAGCGGCCATTCCTGCTAGAGATTTAATTAAAGGTAAATATTTCCAATCATTTCCATCTTCACGCAAAGAAAAATCTTGTTCGGTGCGATTCACGGGGACGATCCCTTCTGCATTAAATCTCTTTTTATTTCCAACCACCCAAAGCAGCTGGCTTCGTGAGCGAGAGCGTAACCAATGGCAACTCACAGCAGTGCTACGAGATGCCGTTTGCCGCAGCATTTTTTGTACTGTTTTAAGGCCTGCTTGCGTGATCAAAGTTTGCCAAGTGTTGTCACCAATACGATTCGCAAAAGC
>JBOFXO010000056.1:0-1265 GCA_051654185.1 Vibrionaceae bacterium
TCATAATTTTCACGCCCTATCAAGAAGGGGTGGTTGATGATCTACTTTGGCTGTTATGGGGGCTTTTTGCGACCGAATTTCTGCTGCGCCTGAGCCTCACACCTAATAAGATCAAATATGTGAAAAAAAATTGTCCAGATGTTTTAATTGTGGCTTTGCCTTTCATCAGGCCGCTGCGCTTTTTTAGGCTACTTTTCGTTTTGCCTCGCGCTTGGCGTCACACGCGTTCTATTTTGCGTAAAAAAACGCTTAGAATGATTGGCCTAATGAGCGCGCTCACTGTGTTTTTATCAGCGTCTTTCGTTTATGTGGTTGAACGCGACCATGCAGGCCCCATCGACAGCTTTGCCGATGCGCTGTGGTGGGCGATTACAACCATCACAACTGTAGGTTATGGTGACACTTATCCAGTGACAGGCTTTGGCCGAGGAGTGGCTGTGATCTTGATGGTCACAGGGATCACGCTGTTTGGTCTGCTGACGGCAAATGCCGCCTCATTCTTTTTAGAAGATCATAAAACTGAGCACTCTTACTTGCTGCTTAATAACATCAACGACGAGCAAAAACAGCTCGCAGCGCTGCTCACTAAACTCAATCGCGGCGCAGCGCAGCGCCCGCGTTTTTTGCTAGCAGGCTTTAAAACGCAGCTAGCTGTTAAAAGAGCGGCGCTTGAGCAAGCACGGCGCCTGCAAGCGCAAAAAAGCCGCAACCTTTTCAAATGGCAGTAAGCACTTCGCACAAAACACAAAAAAGGGCAAATACCAGTGGGTTTGCCCTTTTATAAATAATACAGCGGCTAAGTTAAGCTTTGTATAAGAAAAAGCCCTTTTGACAAAGCATTAGGCTTTAAATTTTCGCCATGCAAAAAATGTCAGCGCGCCAAAGCTTAAAAACCAGATCGCAAAACCGACCGTGCGGCGAACACTCAAGGTACTTGGATCATCGTGCGCCGTTTTGATCTCGGTGACATTAGGGAACATACCAAGCATGTTGATACGCCAGCCGTAAGCTGTGATCAGCGCGGGACGTTTATCAGATTCCAGCGACTTTGCCTTGCCTTGTACGTCAGCTGAGTCGAATTTGATGTAAAACGGCCAGCCCCAGCCGGTGTCTTCATTGCGAAAAACCGCGATTTTCTCGCCAGGCTGCTCGGTATAAATGTAATAAACGTCTGTCGTCGGGCCATCGGCGATATTTTTTTTGCTGATCGGGCCATCTTTATCGGTCAATTTGACTTCTACGCCCGTAATATTGGCAACAATTTT
>JBOFXO010000057.1:0-3701 GCA_051654185.1 Vibrionaceae bacterium
ACTGGTTTGAACCTGAGTTTGGCGATTTACGCTGATATAGCAGACAAAAAGCGCCGATTGCGGCGCTTTTTCTTTAGTCAATTTGTCAAATTTTAAGCAGCTTTTAAGCGAGCAGCTCCATGGCATGCTGTACGATGTTGTCGCGAGTAAAGCCAAACAGATCAAACAATTTTTCAGCCGGCGCTGATTCGCCAAACTGTTTCATGCCGATGATTTTGCCATTTAAACCTACGTATTTGTACCAGTAGTCGGCAATACCCGCTTCAACTGCGATACGCGCGCTCACTTGTGGTGGCAGTACGCTGTTACGGTAAGTGTCGCTTTGCTTATCAAAGAGATCGGTACATGGCATAGAGACCACCTGCACCTTGACTCCTTTTTTAGCAAGCTCATCAGCCGCTAGCATGGTGATCCCAACTTCAGAGCCGGTTGCAATCAAGATAAGCTCTGGTACGCCATCACAAGCTTTAAGCACGTAGCCACCTTTGCTGATATTGGCAAGCTGCTCTGCGCTGCGTGGCTGCTGCGTGAGGTTTTGTCGCGAGAAGATCAGCGCGCTTGGCCCATCTTTACGTTCGATAGCCGTTTTCCAAGCTACAGCGGACTCAACCTGATCGCAAGGGCGCCATGTGCTCATGTTTGGAGTGAGGCGCAAAGAGGCCATTTGTTCAACCGGTTGGTGGGTCGGGCCATCTTCGCCAAGGCCGATAGAGTCGTGCGTATAAACTTGAATATTTTGCACTTTCATCAGCGCGCTCATGCGCATTGCGTTACGTGCGTATTCCATAAACATCAAAAAGGTTGCGCCGTAAGGGATAAATCCGCCGTGCAGCGTAATACCATTAACGATGGCTGTCATGGCAAACTCACGCACGCCATAGTGAATGTAGTTGCCGCTTGCATCTGTCGCGCTGATAGATTTTGAGCCTGACCACATGGTGAGGTTCGACGGCGCAAGATCGGCTGATCCACCAACAAGCTCTGGCAGCAGCTTGCCAAAAGCTTCAAGGCTGTTTTGTGACGCTTTACGCGATGCGATATTGGCAGGAGTGGCTTGCAGCTGCTCAATAAACTCGCTGCTTTTTTGTTGCCAGTCGCTTGGCAGCTCGCCTTGCATGCGGCGTTCAAATTCAGCGGCAAGCTCAGGGAAGGCCACTTCATAGGCTGCAAATTTTTGCTCCCATTCGCGCTCTTTAGCTGCGCCTTTTTCTTTGGCATTCCACTGCGCGTAAATTTCATCAGGAATGACAAACGGGGCATGCGGCCAGTCAAGTTGCTTGCGGGTCGCCGCAATTTCATCTGCGCCAAGTGGCGCGCCGTGGCAGTCATGGCTGCCGGCTTTGTTTGGTGAACCAAAGCCGATGATGGTTTTCGTGCAGATAAGGGTTGGGCGCGAAAGGTCGCTTTTTGCCAGCTTAATTGCCGCGTCAATTGCTTGAGCATCGTGGCCGTCTACGTTGGCAAGTACCTGCCAGCCGTATGCTTCAAAGCGTTTTGCTGTGTCATCGGTAAACCAGCCTTCAACGTGACCGTCGATTGAGATCCCATTGTCGTCCCAAAAGGCGATAAGTTTGCCAAGGCCAAGCGTGCCTGCTAGCGAGCAAGCTTCATGGGAAATGCCTTCCATCAAGCAGCCGTCGCCCATAAAGGCGTAAGTGTAATGGTCGACGATAGCCAGTCCATCACGGTTAAACTGTGCGGCGAGCATTTTTTCTGCAAGCGCCATACCGACAGCATTGGTGATCCCTTGGCCAAGCGGGCCGGTTGTGGTTTCAACGCCTGGCGTGTAGCCGTATTCTGGGTGGCCTGGGGTTTTAGAGTGCAGCTGGCGAAAATTTTTCAGATCATCGATAGAAAGATCGTACCCGCTTAGGTGTAGTAGCGAGTAAATGAGCATAGAGCCGTGGCCGTTAGAGAGCACAAAACGGTCGCGGTTTGCCCAATTGGGGTTTTGCGGGCTGTGATTTAGATGATCACGCCAGAGCACTTCGGCTATATCAGCCATACCCATAGGGGCGCCTGGGTGGCCAGAGTTGGCTTTTTGTACACCATCCATACTGAGCGCGCGAATAGCATTAGCTAAAACCTTACGAGACGACATGATGACTCCTGAACTTAAGAAAAACAGCAACATAGGCTGCGAGAGGGGGATTTATGCATTGTCGCAATAGTTGCTCGTTGTCGCAACGATTTTACATTGCTTTCACTGTGAGCTTGTTATGAAAATACGCGCTTATTTGTAAAAGTGGTTTTGATTTATCAGTTTGTTTTATATGAATAAATTTCAGCAAAGTTATTTTCCGGCGTGCAAACTTGATTTTTGTACGCTGCACTTTAGAATAATCGCACTAACGAGCCCTTGAGCGGGCTTTTATTCTTATATGCGATAACTTTAAGAGGCACACCATGGCTACGCATTTGTTTACTTCTGAGTCGGTCTCAGAAGGACATCCTGATAAAATTGCGGATCAGATCTCTGACGCGGTGCTAGATGCTATCTTAGAGCAAGACCCAAAAGCACGTGTAGCGTGTGAAACCTATGTTAAAACAGGTATGGTGCTGGTCGGCGGTGAAATTACGACTAAAGCATGGGTTGATATTGAAGAGCTTGCGCGTAAAACTGTGCGTGAGATCGGTTATGTGCATTCTGACATGGGCTTTGATGCTAATTCTTGCGCGGTATTAAATGCCATCGGTAAACAATCTCCTGATATCAATCAAGGCGTTGATAAGGGTGATCCGACTTTGCAAGGCGCAGGCGATCAAGGCATCATGTTCGGGTTTGCAACCGATGAAACAGATGTATTTATGCCTGCACCTATCACTTTTGCGCATCGTTTAATGCAGCGCCAAGCGATGGTGCGAAAAAATGGTACGCTGCCGTGGCTGCGTCCTGATGCGAAATCACAGCTGACTTTTCAGTATGATAACGGCAAAATTGTGGGCATTGATACTGTTGTATTGTCAACGCAGCATTGTGACTCTATCAGCACTGCGATGCTGCGTGAAGCTGTGATGGAAGAGATCATAAAGCCTGTTTTACCAGCACACTGGCTTAGCGAGCACACTAAATATTTCATTAACCCAACCGGCCGTTTTGTTATTGGCGGGCCGATGGGCGACTGCGGCTTGACCGGACGTAAAATCATCGTTGACACATACGGCGGTGCGGCGCGTCATGGCGGCGGCGCTTTTTCTGGTAAAGATCCATCAAAAGTGGACCGCTCTGCTGCGTATGCTGCGCGTTATGTAGCAAAAAATATTGTCGCGGCAGGACTTGCGCAGCGCTGTGAAATTCAGCTTTCTTACGCGATTGGTGTCGCCGATCCTACCTCGATCGTTATCGAAACTTTTGGCACGGAAAAAGTCGCGCTAACTGTGATTGAAAAAGCGGTGCGCGAGCTGTTTGATCTGCGCCCATACGGCTTGCAAGTCATGCTTGATTTGCTGCGTCCTATTTATCAACAAACAGCAAGCTACGGTCATTTTGGCCGCGAAGAGTTCCCTTGGGAGCGCTTAGATAAAGTGCAGGATCTGCGCGCTTTTGCCGGTCTGTAATTAAAAAATAGGCGAGTAGCTGCGCAAGCTAAACTTTGCGTTGTTAGACAAAAAAAAGGGGCTAATAAAATTAGCCCTTTTTTGTTTTTGTGAGATCAGCGAAAGCTGCGTGGCGCCGGTATTAAGCTGTGTTTATTAAGCAG
>JBOFXO010000058.1:0-5128 GCA_051654185.1 Vibrionaceae bacterium
CTTCTACATCAATGTTTGTGCTCGGAAAGCTCTCACTAAGCGCATTTTTGATCTTAAAAAACTCGGTGTGCGGCGCAAAGATAGTGATCATGTTATCTTCAGCTTCAAGATCTGCGACATCCGCGTCAGCCATCAGCAATGCTTCAAGCACTTCTTCTTCATTGTTACCTGCAAATTGAAAAACAGCTTGATGATCAAACATGTGCGCAACAGCGCCTGGCGCGCCAATTTTAGCATTGGTTTTTACAAAGCACTGGCGCACTTCCATGTAGGTGCGGCTGTTGTTGTCCGTTAGGCAGTCGACAATAACGCTGCAGCCGCCTGGGCCAAAACCTTCATAACGCGCAACTTCATAGTTTTCACCAGTTCCGCCATTAGCTTTTTCAATTGCCTTTTCAATGACATGGGCAGGAACTTGATCTTTTTTAGCTTTTTCAATGATCCGCTTTAGCGATAGATTGGTTGCCGGATCACCACCGCCATTTTTAGCAATCACATAGATCTCTTTTCCATATTTGGAGTACAACTTGACTTTTGCGCCTTGGGTTTTTGCCATCGAGGCTTTACGTACTTCAAAACTGCGTCCCATTAAAAATTACTCTTTTGCTCAAAATAATAAAAAGTGGTGTGATTTTATCAATCTTGCCCCCTTTTTTGCCAGCTAAAAAAAGTGTCGTTTTTTTAAGAGAAAAGAGGAAAACTTGTTAAAAGTTAGGCTTTCTAATGGCAAAAAGGTGAACAAGAACAAATAATTGCAACGTGTTGTACGGATAAGGACATCGTTGATGGTGATGCAGCAGCAATATCCTGTGATTTGTGACAGGGAAATTCATGTACGGATCTGGAACCCACAGGCTAAGGAAACAGTCTTTTGTTTGCATGGTTTTACGCATAATAGTGCAGATTTTCTGATGCTTGGAGACGAGCTTGCGTCACAAGGTTTTCGAGTTATTGCGCCTGATCTGATCGGCCGAGGCTTGTCACAATGGGCAACAAATCCTGTAAAAGAGTACAATTTTGCCTTTTATGCGCAGCTCCTTGGGCAATTATTGGAGCATTATCGATGTGAAAGTGTGCATTGGGTTGGCTGTGATATGGGCGGGCTGCTTGGTATTTTGCTGGCAAGCCAAACCAAATTTAATTTTGAATTGCAGTCGCTGATCTTAAATGATGCCGCCCCCGAAGTTTCTCCTAATGCTTTAGAAAACATAATAAAAAAATCAAAAACCAATCATTTTTTTGCCCATCTTGAGGATCTTTCATCTTTTTTAGCAAGTACCAGTCAGCAGATGAACTTAAATAATGACTATTGGGATCAGCTGGTTTTTTCATACGCGCGTAGGCTTGCTGTGGGCGGATTTACTCTGCATTACGACAGCAAACTGCTGCTTGATGAGCAGATAGCTTCCATCAATATGTGGCACCATTTTCGCAAGCTCAAAGTGCCTGTTTTGCTGATGAGCAGTAGCCGTACGGCGCTTGTGAATGGCGACGTGATCAAGCAGATGCGCTCTTTGTTGCCTGAGCTTAAAGTGATGCACCTTTTAGGCTGCGACAGCGATTATAACTTGTTTTTTAAGCCTTATTGTCACTCGCTAGCGCGCTTTATTGAGGAAAAACAAAAGGCTTTGCAGACGGCAGTGTAAAAGCCCCTTTTGCTTGCGCTAGGCGGCTTTGCGCCATTGTCTTTGATGATGGACTTATTTGATTAAAACGAAATAGGCCAACGTAAAAGTTGGCCAACTTAAAAATTAACAGCCGCGCTTTAATTTGCGCTTTGTGGGTTTAGCTTTGTAGCGTTTGTGTCTAAACGCGCGCTTAAACGCGTTAAGATCAGTGCACTTGCAACAATCAGTGCCCCAACCCAAGGCGTGTGCATCATACCGATTTTATTGACAACCAAACCGCCACCCCATGAGCCAAGTGCAATCCCAACATTAAATGCGGCAATATTTAAGCCGGATGCAACATCCACGGCATCGGGAGCAAATTTTTTAGCCAGCATTACAACGTAAACTTGCAAAGCCGGCACATTACCAAAGGCAAAAGCGCCCCAAATTAGGATGGTTACCACTGCAGCAACGGGCTGCATTGCGGTGAAATTAAACAGGAGCAAAATCGCAGCTAGCCCTGAAAAAATCACAGTAAGAGTTGCAATTGGCCCCATCTTATCTGCCATTTTTCCTCCCCAAATATTGCCAATCGCAACTGAAACTCCGTAGACCAGCATGATCAAACTTATCGCGCTCGCGTCAAATCCTGATTGCTGCTGCAAAATAGGGGCAAGGAATGTGAAAGCGGTAAATGTGCCGCCGTAACCCAGCGCTGTGATGGCAAAAACAAGCAGCAATCGAGGCTGAGTTAATACGCGAAGCTGTGATGAAAGCTTAGTGGCTGGGGGCTGTGCTAAATTGTTTGGCACTAAAAAAGCGCTGCCAATAAATGCGATGGCGCCAAGCAGTGCCACGATCAAAAAGGTAGATTGCCAACCAAAGTTTTGACCGATATAGGTGCCAAGCGGAACTCCCGTCACAAGTGCAACGGTTAATCCTGTGAACATAATTGCAATGGCGCTGGCCGCTTTTTCTTTTGCAACAAGATTGGTTGCAATGGTTGAGCCGATTGAGAAAAACACGCCGTGCGCAAGTCCGGTTAAAATGCGTGCGGTGATCAGAGTGTTATAACCTGGCGCTTGCCATGCTAATAAATTTCCTATTACAAACAAAAACATAATGCTAAGCAGAACATTTTTGCGATTCCAGTTTCCGGTGATGGCTGTTAAAACTGGCGCACCTACGGCAACGCCTAGGGCGTAAAGGCTCACTAATAGCCCCGCATCTGGCAAGGAGACGTTTAAATCTGTTGCCATCGTTGGCAAAAGACCAACAATAACAAACTCTGTGGTTCCAATAGCAAAAGCGCTGAGCGTTAATGCAAAAAGTGCTAACGGCATAATTACCTCTTTTAAGGATCGGTGCGGTGTCGGCTTTACCACCCGCGGTTAGAATTGCTGCGGATTGTGCGCGGGAATTTTGTTGTGAAAAATAGGTTGCTTAACAAATTATCTTTGCTAAAAATGCAAAAATTGGTAATACACTTTAAGCTGATGTTTGAGATAAGTTGAGAGTGATGCATGCGAACGCAGTCTGATGATTTAGAAATTTTACTTGCTGTTGTTGATACTGGCGGGTTTTCGGCTGCCGCAGAGAGCCTAAATATTCAAGTTGCGCGTGTTTCTCGCGCGGTGAGTAAAGTTGAGAAAAAGCTTGGGGTGACAATTTTAAATCGCACCACTCGGCGCATTGAGCTTACTGATGAAGGACGCCAATTTATTGCCCTTGTGCGCACAGCGCTTTCGCAGCTACAGCAGGCCGAAGAGGAGATCATCTCGCGCGGTGAGCTGCCTAAAGGACGGCTGCGCGTCGATGCTGCCAGCCCGTTTATGTTGCACCAATTAGTGCCGTTGGTGCAGCCATTTTGTCAAGCTTACCCCGATATTGAGCTTGAGCTGACGTCAAATGAAGGCTTTGTCAATTTGCTGGAGAAAAAAACCGATCTGGCTATTCGCATAGGCGAGCTTACCGACTCAACTTTGCATGCTAGGGCGCTTGGGCGCAGCTTGCTTTATATCGTAGCTTCTCCTGATTACTTAGCTAGACACGGGTTTCCTAAAAAAGCCAGTGAATTAAGTCAGCATTGCTTGCTTGGTTTCTCAAGCCCTAAAACGCTCAATGACTGGCCACTAAAAGGCTTTTCACGCATCACGCCTGCCATTATGTCAACCAACGGTGAGGCGCTGCGACAGCTTGCACTGCTAGGTAATGGTATCGCCTGTTTATCGGGGTTCATGGTCAAAAAAGATCTGGCTGAAGGGCGGCTTATTTCGCTTTTAGAGGATGAAATTTTGAGCAATTCAAGCCGGCAGATCAATGCGGTTTACTACAAATCGTCCTCTGTTGCGAAGCGCATATCGGCTTTTATCGACTTTATTAAGCCAAGGCTAACGCTGTAATTGCTTGCAATTTATAAAAACCGCTAATGAGGTTTATGAATAGGGTTAACGTGTTTTAATCCTAGCTCTAAAAGGATTGGCTTATTGATACCCTTGAGAGAGATGCCAGATAATGCTGTCGTCTAATTGAGGCTTTTTTGTAAAGGGCTGCGTAGCTGCATTGCATTAAATTTTATATGCATTTGCTTTGCTTGCGTAGGCGATCTCGCCTGATGAGGCGCAGAGAAAAGACTCACGTCTAGCTGTGATATTGGTTGGTGTTTTACGGGTTTCATCAAAATAAGCAACAAGTTAAGTTGTTTTGTTGCTTATCTGGTGCGCGCTGCTTTTCGTGCTCTGTGTGCATAAGGCAAGCTGCACAATAAAGGCTGCCTCGAGCACGAGATCAAGCGCCATTGATTAAAATTTATAACCGATATTGATACCTATGGTTGTACCGGTCACATTACCATAAGCCGCGTTTGCCATATTATCATAGTGAATAGTCGCGACTTCATGTGTTGTGACACGGGCACCAATAAGAAACTTGTTTGCAGCTAAATATTCTAAGCCGACCATAAAACCGACATTTGTTTCAGAGTCTGAGCTAAGGCTAGGTAAGTCCGCTTCCGTATAGGTAAAACTTAACCCTGCGGTTAATCTGATATTGTTATCAAATTGATAACCGGAATAAAAACCTAAAACCTGTGATTCAATCCAAAGCAAATCAGCGAATGACACTGACATCAACTGTGGCATGTAGTAGCCGCCAAAAATCACACCAAATTTTGTTGTGTAGTCATAGCCAAAGTTAAATATCGCATCATCATGTTTATCAAATAGCACTTCGCCATGATCATAATAACCAGCTATTGCATCAGAGAGATCTCCTGTGAGCTTAGATACGCCGACATGGAATGTGTGGCCACTTTTGTCTCTTGGCGTGACATCTTCATATGCAAGTGCTTGGGTTGATATAAAAAGAGGTAAAGCGAGGGCTAATACTTTTTTCATCACAATATATATCCTTATAATCATAGTGTTAGCTCTTTGAGTTTTGAGTATTAGCGCCCCTTTTCTTTATGTCAAATAAACGCAAGGCGCGTTGTTTGTAAAAGCGGATCAGTGATGAGAGGG
>JBOFXO010000059.1:0-2227 GCA_051654185.1 Vibrionaceae bacterium
GCGACGCTAAGTGCGCAGGCGTTAGCGCTTCACCACTCTCGTTAGTGATTTGGCAAACCCAATCCACGATAGCAATACGCGTAGCTAGCACATGCTGCGCTGCCGCATCAAGCACACTGCAATCGAGTTCAAATTTAAATTTAGCGCCGCGCAGCCCTTGATACAGCGCCCAGCTGTTTTCCACTTCCCAGCCTGAGCCTGCAAGTTGCAGCTGACGAAGTCCCTGCGCGTCCAATTTTCGGCCCGCTTGCTGAATTTTGCCTAAATTATCTGCAGCAGCATGGATCAAGACCGTCTCTTTAGCAAAAGAGAGCAACGCATCCTCGCCCCACACAGCGCAAGCTGGCTCATTGGTTAAATAAACCGGCATTTTTTCTGACATTTTCTCTCCCTTGCAAAATCGTTTGCTCAGATCGTCACCTGATCTTTATTGTGCAAAATTCTAATCGCCAAACACGCATTTGCGGCTGGTTAAAAATCGTCCTGCTCACCCAGCCAGTGCATCAAGATGGATTCTAAAATTTTTTCATTGCAATGGTTAGGGTCATCAGCAAAGCCATCAAGTCCCATAACCCACTCTTGCAGCTGAGTAAAACGCACCGTGTTAGGATCAACTTGCGGGTATTTTTCGCAAAGCGCAATCGCTATTTCTTGCGTATCGACCCATTTTAATAATATCGGCATGGCGCCCTCTTAATGATTTTCGCTTGCATAATTGAGAGTATAACGAGGTATTTCAATCACTAAGTCACTGTTTTGCATTTTTGTCTGACAGCTCAAACGAGAAGTCGGCTCAAGCCCCCACGCTTTATCAAGCATGTCATCTTCAAGCTCATCACTCGGCGCTAAAGAATCAAACCCTTCGCGCACCACAATATGGCACGTTGTGCAAGCACATGATTTTTCACAAGCATGCTCAAGCGCAATGCCATGCTGCAAAATGGCATCGAGCACAAAATCACCTGCTTTTGCTTCAATCACGGCGCCTTGTGGGCAAAGCTCTTCATGGGGAAGTACAATAATTTGCGGCATATTAAACCTCGTCAATTTGGCGGCCGGTCAGCGCTTGGCGGATCGAGCTATCCATACGCCGTGCAGCAAACTCTTGGCTTGCTTTATCGAGCGCCTGAATGGCTGTCGCAATGGCCGCGCCATCATCACCATTTCGTAAAATTATCATCTTTTCAATTTCTTGTAACAGAGTTTGTAACTCTTGAGGCGAAAGAAGCTGATCACCATCTTGCTTAAGCGCGACAAGCAGCGCCTCAATGACGCGATCGGCTTCTACCTGCTGCTCAACTAAAAAACGCGCCTCTTTATCTTGCTGCGCATGCGCAAACGATGCCTTGATCATCGCGCTAATTTCGCTGTCAGTCAGGCCGTACGACGGCTTAACTTCGATGGTCGCTTGACGCTGCGAGCTTGCTTCGTGTGCGCTCACAAACAACAAACCATCCGCATCCACCTGATAGGTCACCCGTACATGCAAACTGCCCGCAGCTTGCGGTGGCAGTCCCTTTAACGTGAAATGCGCTAAAGAGCGGCAATCGGCTACCATCTCACGCTCACCTTGCACAACGTGCAACACCATACCCGTTTGACCATCTTTGAAGGTGGTAAACTCTTGCGTGCGCGCCACAGGGATCACAGTATTGCGCGGGATAATTTTCTCAACCAACCCGCCCATGGTTTCTACGCCTAACGAAAGCGGAATGACATCAAGCAGCAAAACTTCATTATCTTGCTTATTGCCAACTAAAATATCGGCTTGGATCGCAGCGCCTAGCGCGACCACTTGATCAGGGTCGATGCTTGTCAGCGGCGTTTTATTAAAAAATTCGCCCACTTTTTCACGCACTAAAGGTACACGCGTAGAGCCGCCGACCATCACCACATTTTTCACATCAAGCGTAGAAATTTGCGCATCGAGCAGCGCGCGGCGAGATAACTGCACCGTCCTTGCGACAAGAGGCGCAATGAGGGCGTTAAAATCTTCTTTACGCACAACGCCTTGCCAGCCAAGCACATCTACCTCAGCGCTTTCTTGCTCACTCAACAGGTGTTTTACCTGCACAGCGCAATCAAGCAGCTGGCGGCGCTCACTGTGAGAAAATGTGCTGCGGCCGATTTTTTGTGCAAGCCAATCAGCCAGCAAATGGTCAAAATCATCACCGCCCAGCGCAGTGTCGCCACCGGTGGCAAGCACTTCAAAAACGCCTTTACTAAG
>JBOFXO010000060.1:0-1582 GCA_051654185.1 Vibrionaceae bacterium
CTCGAACCACGCCCTGGCAATTTGTTTAACAACGAAGAGCCGGAATATGTGGTTCCCGATGTTTTCGTATCGAAAGAAAAAAATCAGTGGATTGCACAGATCAACATGGATAATATGCCGCGGCTGAAAGTCAATCAGCATTACGCCGCGTTAGGCAAAGGCGGCTGCAGCGCAAGCGATAGCCTCTTTATTCGCAATCATTTGCAAGAAGCGAAGTGGTTTATCAAAAGTTTAGAGAGCCGCAATGAAACTTTGCTGAAAGTTTCAAGATATATTGTTGATTACCAAAAAGATTTTTTTGAGTATGGCGCTGAGCGCATGAAGCCTATGATCTTAAGCGATGTCGCAGGCGCTGTAGAAATGCACGAGTCGACCATCTCGCGCGTTACAACCCAAAAATATATGCATACACCGCACGGCATTTTTGAGCTAAAGTACTTTTTCTCAAGCCACGTCAGCACCGAAAGTGGCGGAGAATGCAGCTCTACCGCTATTCGCGCTTTAGTGAAAAAATTGGTTGCGGCTGAAAATAGCCAAAAGCCGCTCAGCGATAGTAAAATAGCCACGCTTTTAGCACAGCAAGGGATCCAAGTTGCCAGACGCACTATCGCTAAATACCGAGAATCTCTAGGAATTGCACCTTCAAGTCAGCGCAAGCGACTGTTTTAAACCACTAACATAAGGAATATGGCCATGCAACTTAACGTATCAGGACACCACCTTGAAATCACCGATGCACTACGCCAGCAGATCACGCAAAAGTTTAGCAAATTGGAGCGTTTTCATGCAGTTTCAAGTGCGAATGTGGTGCTTAGCGTAGAAAAACTGCAGCACATCATCGAAGCTACCCTGCGCGTTAACCAAGCAGAAATCTATGCTAAAGCAAGCGCTGATAATATGTATGGTGCAATTGACCTTCTCAACGATAAATTGCTTAAGCAATTAGATAAACACAAACAAAAACTTAATTAGACTGACATGCAACTAACCGATATCTTAGATTTAGACTGCACCAAAAGTGCAGTTTTATTTTCTAGCAAAAAACGCGCATTTGAATTTATTTGCGACATTGCTGGAAAAAAATTAGAGCAAAATCCACAAGTTTTATTCGAATCCCTGCTTGCCCGCGAACGTATGGGCAGCACCAGCATCGGCGCGGGTATCGCTTTTCCTCACGGTAAACTCAGCAGCGGCGACAAGGCCGTCGGCGTTTTTATCAACCTTGAAGAAGGGCTCGATTTTGACGCCATCGACAATCAAAATGTGGATCTTATCTTCGCACTGTTTGTGCCAGAAGATCTATGCCAAGTATACTCACCATTGCTCAGCGCTTTTGCTGAGATGCTAGACGATAAGCAGCTGTGCCGGCAGCTACGTTTGACCCAAGATGATGAAACACTTTATCAGCTTATCACCGACTCTTTCTTACAAGCACAACAGGTAGAACAGGTATGCAGCTAACTATTATCAGCGGCCGCTCAGGATCAGGAAAGTCAGTAGCGCTGCATGTATTAGAAGATCTTGATCACTACTGCGTTGATAATCTTCCGGTTAATTTGCTAACACAATTCATTGCAGGGCT
>JBOFXO010000061.1:0-4529 GCA_051654185.1 Vibrionaceae bacterium
AAGTGATGCAGCAGCACCCTGCCATGCAAGAAGCGATTGCCGCGCTCGAAGCAGAAGGCTTTCCCATTATGGTGTATGACGCCTCTCTTGGCGGAAAATACCCTGTGGTTTGTGTTGCGCTTTTTAACCCTAAGAACAACACCTGTTTTACCTCGTGGGGCGCACACCCTCGCTTTTCTGTTGCGCTTGAGCGCACTGTGACCGAGCTTTTGCAAGGGCGCAGCTTAAAAGATCTTGATGTGTTTGAAGCGCCATCCTTTGATGATGCAAGCGTTGCTGATCATCACAACTTAGAAACTCATTTCATTGATTCTTCAGGTATTATTTCGTGGGATCTTTTTAAATCTACGCCTGATCTGCCCTTTTGCGATTGGGATTTTACCGGCAATTCACAAGAAGAAGCGCAGTGGCTTTTACAAAAATTATACCAAGAAGGCACCGATGCCTATATCAGTGATCTAACGCACCTTGGCGTGCACTGCTGTCGCATCATCGTACCCGGCTGGTCGGAAATTTATCCGCCTGAAGAACTCACGGTTTGTAACAACAATCGCGGTCAGCCGCTGCGCCTTGCAATGCAAGAGCTGCTCGAAAGTGAGCACAGCGATGAAGCTTGCGAAACCCTTTTTGATCTGCTTGACGGCAGCAATTTTGACGACAGCCTGTCAGTCAGCGAGCTGATGGGGATCTCTGTGCCTGCCGGCAGCGCTTGGAAATCGCTCACTATTGGCGAGCTAAAAGGGCTGCTTAGCCTTGCTGCAGGTGATCTGCAATCAGCGCAAGAATTTGTCCAGTGGTGCCTTGAGTACAACTACGCAACCTACAGTCAAGAGCGGCTGCAATTTTTACGCTGCTTGCAAGCAAGCCTGCAACTTGCCCTCGATGAAACGCGCGATCCGCAAGAATATCAAGAAGCATTTGCCAAGCTGTACGGCCAAAAGATCATGGACGCCGCGTGGGACAGCATTCGAAATGAGATCCGCTTTTTTGGTTTAGAGGCTCAAGATAACTGTTTAACCGCATTTGCTCCGCACAAAATGCTGCTGGGCTCATATCAAAAGCTGCAAATTGCAAAACAAGCAAATGCGAATTTGTGTGGAGGATAAAATTTTTTAAAAAATTTTTTAAACTTTAAAATTTTTATTAACTAATAAAATCAATATGTTAACCATGTAAATCGCGTTTTTTTCTATAAGGGAAAAAATTTAAGTGATCTTGATCACACTCGTTTTACGGTAGGTTTGCTACTATCAATCCAATTAAATGCGCGAGCAAACATGAGTAAATTAGTGAAAGACGAAACTAATCCTTTTGATGCCTTATTGCCGCCTGCCATGGCTGATAAAGCCGAGAATGTCGGGGTTTATAAGGCGACCAAAAAACCAATGCAGACATTCTTTTTAGCAATCACTGCTGGGATGTTTATCTCCATCGCCTTTGTTTTTTATACAACAGTGACCACCGGTGGCGGTGCAATGCCTTATGGCGTGAGCAAGCTTCTTGGCGGCCTGGCGTTCTCTCTTGGCCTGATCTTAGTGGTGGTGTGCGGCGGTGAGCTGTTTACCTCAACGGTGTTGACTACCGTTGCTAAAGCAAGCAGCCGTATTACATGGGGACAGCTAGCTCGCAACTGGTGCAACGTTTACCTTGGCAATATGGTTGGTGCATTCTTTTTTGTAACGCTAATTTGGCTTGCTGGCCAGCATTTGACCGCTGACGGTCAATGGGGCATCAATGCGATGAAAATCGCTCAGCACAAATTGCACCACAGTTTTATACAAGCTGTTGTTTTAGGAACGCTTTGTAACCTAATGGTCTGCCTTGCTGTCTGGATGACATTTTCCTGTCGTTCAGTTGCTGACAAAGTATTGGTTATGCTGCTACCGGTTGCCATGTTCGTAGCATGCGGCTTTGAGCATAGCATCGCCAACATGTTCATGATCCCAATGGGCATTGCGATCCACGCATTTGCTTCTCCTGAATTTTGGGCACAAACCGGTTATGCGCCTGCGCAATTTGCAGATTTGACTATCAACAATTTTCTTAGCGCCAATCTACTCCCTGTTACCATTGGTAACATTATTGGTGGTGGGCTATTGGTCGGAATGACATATTGGATGATTTTTCGCCGCGAGGAGCTAAAAAAGCAAAGCGCTGCTAGAGACATCAGTTAATATTTTGCAATAAAAAATTTAATGCAACATCATCGTTAACAGAATTAACTCTTATCACTGAATTAACTCAAGAAAGGTAGGTAACCATGTCTGAGCAATTTACAAATGCCTGGAAAGGCTTTACAGCCGGCGAATGGCAAACTGAAGTCAACGTGCGTGATTTCATCCAAAAAAACTACACCCCTTATGAAGGTGACGAATCTTTCCTAGTAAAAGAAGGCACTACAGCAACTAACAAGCTGTGGGAGCAAGTCATGGAAGGGATCAAAATCGAAAACAAAACGCACGCGCCGCTTGATTTCGATACTTCTGTCGTTTCAACAATTACAGCGCACGATGCAGGTTACATTAACAAAGATCTAGAAAAAATCGTGGGCTTACAAACTGAAGCACCGTTAAAACGTGCCATTATGCCAAACGGCGGCGTGCGTATGATCGAAGGCTCTTGCAAAGCTTACGGCCGCACTCTTGATCCTCAAATTTCTAAAATCTACTCAGAATACCGCAAAACGCACAACCAAGGCGTTTTCGATGTTTACTCACCAGACATTCTAAACTGCCGTAAATCAGGCATTTTGACAGGTCTTCCTGATGCGTATGGCCGTGGCCGCATTATCGGTGACTACCGCCGCGTTGCACTGTACGGTGTTGATTTTCTAATGAAAGAGCGTGCGAAACATTTCCACGATCTACAAGAAAAATTAGAAAACGGCGAAGATCTGCAAATGACTATGCAGCTTCGTGAAGAGCTACAAGAGCAACACCGCGCCCTCGCGCAGCTAAAGAAAATGGCAGCTAAATACGGCTTCGACATTTCAAATCCTGCGACAACAGCTCAAGAAGCTGTGCAATGGCTATACTTCGGCTACCTAGCAGCAATCAAGTCACAAAACGGTGCTGCGATGTCTTTAGGTCGTACATCAACCTTCCTTGACATCTACATCGAGCGCGATATCGCTGCTGGCAAAATCACTGAAGTTGATGCGCAAGAGCTTATCGACCACTTCGTAATGAAACTGCGTATGGTGCGCTTCTTGCGTACTCCTGAGTACGATGAGCTATTCTCTGGCGACCCAATTTGGGCAACAGAATCAATGGGCGGCATGGGCGTTGACGGACGTACACTGGTAACTCGTACTAACTTCCGTTTCCTTAACACCATGTACACCATGGGCCCAAGCCCTGAGCCAAACATCACTGTGCTTTGGTCAGAGCAACTGCCTGACGGCTTCAAACGTTTTTGTGCCAAAGTGTCAATTGACACTTCATCAATTCAGTACGAAAACGATGATTTGATGCGTCCTGACTTTAACAATGACGACTACGCTATCGCTTGCTGTGTATCACCACAAATTGTTGGTAAACACATGCAATTCTTCGGCGCGCGCGCCAACCTTGCTAAAACACTGCTGTATGTGATCAACGGCGGCGTAGATGAGAAGCTAAAACTGCAAGTAGGTCCAAAACAAGAGCCAATGAAAGATGAGATCCTTGACTTTGAAAAAGTCTGGTCAGGTCTAGACAGCTTCATGGATTGGCTTGCAAAACAATATGTTACTGCGCTAAACGCCATCCACTACTCGCATGACAAATACAGCTACGAAGCTGCATTAATGGCACTGATGGATCGCGACGTGTATCGCACCATGGCGTGTGGTATTGCAGGACTTTCTGTTGCTGCAGACTCACTGTCAGCTATCAAGTACGCGAAAGTTAAACCAATTCGTGACGAAGATGGTATCGCTATTGATTTTGAAATCATCGGCGATTATCCAAAATTTGGTAACAACGATGCACGCGTTGATGACATCGCCTGTACGCTTGTTGAAAACTTCATGAACAAAATTCGTAAGTTGAAAACATACCGTAATTCTGTACCAACCCAATCAATTTTGACCATCACTTCAAACGTAGTGTACGGTAAAAAAACGGGTAACACGCCTGACGGCCGCCGCGCAGGTGCACCTTTTGCTCCTGGCGCAAACCCAATGCACGGCCGTGATGAAAAAGGCGCGGTAGCTTCATTAACATCAGTTGGAAAACTGCCATTTGCCCATGCAAAAGACGGTATTTCTTACACTTTCTCTATCGTGCCTAACGCACTAGGTAAAGATGTTGATACACAAAAAGCAAACCTTGCAGGCCTAATGGATGGTTACTTCCACCATGAGTCAGGTGTAGAAGGTGGTCAGCACCTCAACGTGAACGTACTAAACCGTGAAACGCTTGAAGATGCGGTAAAACACCCTGAGAAATATCCACAATTGACCATTCGTGTTTCTGGATATGCAGTGCGTTTTAACTCGCTTACTGCTGAGCAGCAACAAGATGTGATCGCACGTACTTTTACAAAAG
>JBOFXO010000062.1:0-2282 GCA_051654185.1 Vibrionaceae bacterium
GTGATAGGCTTAATATTTTGGAAAAGCCGGCCGCTAAATTACAAAACACCGTTATTTTGCAAGGCGAGGTGCACTTCCCCGGGACTTATACAGTGCGCCGCGGTGAAACTATGCACGAGCTTATTCAGCGAGCCGGAGGTTTGACTTCGTTTGCAAATCCTGAAGGCGCCATTTTTACGCGTGAAGCGCTGCGCTTGCAGGAGAAAAAGCTATTAGAGCAGTATGCTGCAGATATTCGTAAAGAAACGGCTAAAAAAACATTCCGCGTAGACACGAATATCAGCTCTATGATTTCTGATCCTGATAAAACGCTGCGCTTTATTGAAGAGGCTAGCAGCAGCCAAGCACTTGGCCGCATGGTGATCCAGCTAGGCAGAATTTTGCATGGCGGAAAAGGCGCCGATTTTGTGCTAGAAGATGGCGATTTTTTGTATGTGCCAACATTTCGTAATACCGTTTCTGTAATGGGCGAGGTGCAGGTCCCTATTACTTATCTGCTTGAAGATAGGCTCGATGCGGATGATTATTTAGAAAAAGCCGGTGGTATGAAAAAACAAGCAGATAAAGATCGTATCTTTGTTGTTCGGGCAAATGGCTCAGTGTATAAACCGAAAACGGGTTATTGGTTTGGTCGTAATAAGCAAAAGTTACAAGCGGGCGATACTATAGTGGTACCGATTGACACTGATTATCGCGACGGGCTTAGTACTTGGAGTGCTGCAACACAAATCATGTACCAAGTGGGTGTAGCGATTAATGCGCTAAGACCTTAGCCGAAATCAAATAATGTGGCAGAGTCTGCTCCTGCCACATTTATTCCTACTATCTTGTGAAAAACGGATACAAATGAAAAATTCTCAATTTGAGCCTAGCGTTCCTGTCGCGTACCAAGCTCCTGTCCCACCCGATGACGAAATTGATTTACGCGAGCTTTTTATGCAGCTGTGGCGTGGCAAATGGATAATTATTGCTAGCACGCTTCTTTTGGCTTGTGCAGCGGCTTTGTTTGCGATTAATAAGCCTAATATTTACACTGCCGACATTTTAGTTGCGCCCGCAGAAACAGCGAGTGGCGGCGGGCTTGCTAACATGGCAAGTAAATTAGGCGGGCTTGCTAGTATGGCTGGGATCAGCCTTGGTAATGAGCAAAACAGCACAGCAGCTTTTGCGCTGCAGGTCATGAAATCGCGGCAATTTGTTGATGCTTTTATTAAAAAGTACGATCTTTTGGTACCGCTTATGGCTGCAATAGGATGGGATCTTGAAAATAATCAGCTGTTAATTAATGAAGCTATTTATGATAGTGAAACAAAAAAATGGCTGCGAGCTCCGGATGCGCTACGTAGCGCAAAGCCTACAGCGCAAGAAGCGTATCAGCACTTTACGCAAAATATTTTGTCAGTCACAGAGGCAAAAGATGGTGCTTTTTATACTGTCGCCATTAATCATTTTTCGCCATTTATTGCTAAGCAGTGGGTGACTTGGCTCGTTGATGACATTAATAAGGTGATGCGCGAGCTTACAATCACAGAAAATACGCGTAATTTAGCTTACTTACAAATTCAGCTTAAAAAAACGGCAGTAGCAGATATGCAAAGTGCGCTTTATCGTTTGATTGAAGAGCAAACAAAAAGTTTGATGCTTGCTGAAGTGCAAGATGAGTTTGTCTTTAAAGTGGTGGACCCAGCTGTTGTTCCTGAGGTGGAAAGCAGCCCTAAACGTATGCTAATTGTGGTGTTAGGAACCTTGCTTGGTGGAATGCTTGGTGTGATGTTTGTGCTCTTGTTTAATTTCATGAAGGGTGACGATCGGCAATCGTCAGAGATCCTTAATAAAAATTATTCAAAAGGATCTTTTTGATGTCATCTCGTTTTAAATCAATGCAAGAGCTTATGTCACGGCTACAGGCTGATGTGCAATCAATGAGCTAGTATAAGGTCGGTTTGTTATTTCTCAATTAATAAGTAACCTTACCCGCTGCGGTTTCTGGAAAGTTCGATTTGTGAGATATTTTTTAACAGGTCGTTGATGGTTTCTATGATGAAACATTTTGATAGCATCGTTGTATCCCATAAAGACATCGCTTTTTTTATGTTCTTACGTGTCCAGAATTCAGATTCAGTTATGTTTTTTTATAGAATTTAATACGTGGATCAGAAACGGGCGGTGTGTTTCAAAAAAATTAGGCTTGTTAGGGGAAGTAAGTGATTAATTGGATATCTTTTTTGTCGTTACTTAAACCAGAAGTTTAAAGCATTTATAATGATCTGCTGCGGGACTCT
>JBOFXO010000063.1:0-1903 GCA_051654185.1 Vibrionaceae bacterium
ATCTATGATTTCGCCATGCCCAACTTCTACTTTCACCTTAATATGATCTACGCCATTTTACGAAAAGAAGGCGTAGCGATTGGTAAAAGTGACTATTTAGGTAAACTCGATTTCGTGGCTATCTAGTTCATGATTGCGAATTGATGATTTTGCGCGCCTCTCAGCGCGTGCGATCTAACATTTTGCGTGCTTTTTATGTAACTTTTTGTATCGCAATAAAAAACACCAGGCAAGCCTGGTGTTTTCATCTTTAATTATGGCGTTTTCCCGCTTTCGCATTAGGCAGATCAGTAATGCTGCCCTCAAACACTTCAGCGGCAAGTCCGATTGACTCATAAAGCGTTGGGTGCGCGTGGATAGTCAGCGCAATGTCTTGTGCATCACAGCCCATCTCAATTGCCAGCGAAATTTCACCCAGCAGCTCACCACCATTTGAGCCCACCACCGCGCCGCCGAGCAGGCGCTGGCTTTTAGGATCAAAAATCAGCTTAGTCATGCCGCTTGCACAATCTGAGGCGATAGCGCGACCAGACGCCGCCCACGGAAAGCTTGCCACTTCAAAAGCAATGCCTTGCTCTTTAGCTTGCTTTTCAGTAAGACCAACCCAAGCCACTTCAGGCTCGGTGTAAGCTATCGATGGGATAACTTTAGGATCAAAATAGTGTTTTTTGCCCGCAATCACTTCTGCAGCAACGTGCCCTTCATGCACACCTTTATGCGCAAGCATAGGCTGCCCGACAATATCACCAATCGCAAAAATGTGCGGCACGTTAGTGCGCATCTGTTTGTCCACAGTAATAAAACCGCGCTCATCCACAGTCACGCCGGCAAGGTGCGCATCAACCAATTTGCCATTAGGCACGCGGCCAATCGCGACAAGCACTGCATCATAACGCTGCGGCTCATCTGGCGCTTGCTTGCCGGTCATGGTGACGTAGATCCCATCGTCTTTAGCTTCTACGGCAACAATTTTGGTTTCAAGGCGCACCGTGAACTTATTGGCGATTTTTTTGCTAAAAATATTGACCACATCTTTATCGGCTGCTGCGATCAGCTGATCGGCCATCTCTACCACATCCACTTTTGAGCCAAGCGCATGGTAAACCGTGCCCATTTCAAGGCCGATAATACCACCGCCCATCACCAGCAATTTTTCTGGCACTTCTCTTAATGCTAGCGCGTCAGTTGAGTCCCAAATGCGCGGGTCTTGATGCGGAATAAATGGCAGCTCAATCGGCCTTGAGCCTGCAGCAATGATTGCGTGTTCAAAGTTAATTTGGCTCTCACCAAGCTCGCCTTTTACAAGCAGCGCATTAGGCGAGATAAATTTGCCAAGCCCTTTTACTACGCGCACTTTACGCCCTTTCGCCATCCCCGCAAGCCCTTGCGTCAGCTGCTGCGTTACCTTGTTTTTCCACAGACGAATTTTATCGATGTCGGTTTGCGGCTGACCAAAAACGATGCCGTGCTCAGCAAGCGCTTTAGCTTCTTCAATAACTTTTGCTACATGCAGCAGCGCTTTTGATGGAATACAACCAACATTTAAACAGACGCCGCCTAGCGTGTCATAACGCTCAACTAACACCGTCTCAAACCCCAAATCGGCGCAGCGAAAAGCAGCCGAGTAACCCGCAGGTCCCGCTCCTAATACCACAACTTGCGCATTTATTTGTTCGCTCATTTTGACCTCAAGTTAACTGTTAGATTATTTTCGCTAAAGTAGCAAAAGGCGAAGATCTGATAAACATTGATTTAAATAGGTGATAAATCGTGCGCCTTGCACGCCGTCAATCACGCGGTGATCAAAGGACAACGACAAAGGTAACATCAAGCGCGGCGCAAATTCATGCCCATTCCATACAGGCTTATGCTGCGATTTAGACACGCCTAAAATCGCCACTTC
>JBOFXO010000064.1:0-1688 GCA_051654185.1 Vibrionaceae bacterium
CTGATCTCGCCGCATGGCGCAAACCATATGCTGTCACTGCAATTTGGTTTAAGCTTTTGGGTGCTGATCTGCTTTGGCGTGATCGCCATCCCGCCGATTGCGGTGCGCTGCATGAGCTATCGCTCTAGTAAAGCGCTACACCTTGGCATTGTGCTTAGCACAGTTGTTGTGGCATTTTTAATGCTTGGCATGCACCTTTCTGGCGCTTTAGGTCGCGCAATTTTGCCCGATCTGCAAACGGTCGACCAAGTTATGCCTGAGCTAATGATGAATGTTTTACCACCCGCTATCGCCGGAATTTTCTTAGCAGGGCCTATGGTGGCAATCATGTCGACCATTGACTCACAGCTCATTCAATCCTCAGCAACACTGCTAAAAGATCTCTATATCAACCATATCAATCCACAACAAAAAAATGACCCAAAGCTTGAGCAGCGCTTGCCAAAGCTCTCCATGTGGATTTCTGCTATCTTTTTAACCATCGTTTTTTTAGCAGCGCTCAATCCACCAGAGATGATCATTTGGCTTAATTTGCTTGCGATGGGCGCAATGGAAACGGTGTTTTTATGGCCGCTCGTTCTTGGGCTGTACTGGAAAAAAGCAACCGCTGGTGGCGCACTGGCTTCCATGGTAACGGGGCTTACCATCTACGTTGCTCTTTCGCTACTAAAACCCGATCTCAACGGCCTGCACGCTATTGTGCCAACACTTGCCATCAATCTTATTGTTTTTGTTGGCGTAAGCCTTTATCAGCAGCGCTACGCTTTTACCAAACCTCTTGAGTCATAGCGCTAAAGCAAAACAATCCATTAATAGGTAGCAAACGCTACCTATTTTTCATGCTAGAATTGCGCCCCCTTTTATTGCCCTAATAAAAATCATGCCTTGGATCCAACTTAAAGTGAATGCCACACAAGCCGGCGCCGAACAAATTGGCGATCTGCTTTTCGAGCAAGGTGGCGCTTTGACAATTACTTTTCTCGACGCCCAAGATACCCCCATTTTTGAGCCCTTGCCTGGTGAAACAAGGCTTTGGGGAGAAACGGATGTCGTCGCTTTATTTGAAGCCGATGTGGATCTTGCACCCGTTATCGCATTACTTAAAAAAAGCACGCTGCTGAGCGCCGATTTTGCTTACAAAATCGAGCAAGTAGAAGACAAGGATTGGCAACGCGCTTGGATGGATAATTTTAAACCGATGCGTTTTGGCAAGCGGCTTTGGGTTTGCCCAAGCTGGTGCGAGGTGCCCGATCCTAGTGCTGTGAATATCATGCTTGATCCAGGGCTTGCTTTTGGTACAGGCACTCATCCAACAACTTCTCTTTGCTTACAATGGCTTGACAGCCTTGATCTTAAAGACAAAATAGTGGTCGATTTTGGCTGCGGTTCAGGAATTTTATCGTTAGCGGCACTCTTGCTCGGCGCAAAACAGGTGATCGGCATCGATATCGATCCCCAAGCGCTACAAGCATCAAAAGATAACGCGCAGCGCAATCAAGTTGATGATAGATTGCAACTTTATTTGCCAAAGGATCAACCTGATAACCTTAAAGCGGATGTGGTCGTTGCCAATATCTTAGCCCAGCCTTTACGCGAGCTTGCGCCTATTATCAAAAGTTTTTTGGCCAAAGGCGGACAACTTGCCATGTCTGGGGTGCTTGAAGAGCAAGCCAAATCAGTTGCCGATT
>JBOFXO010000065.1:0-1373 GCA_051654185.1 Vibrionaceae bacterium
TGAAGATTTATCTCAGCATATCAGCACGTTAGAGCAAGTCGTGGCACACGGCTGCGATGGTATAAAGCTGCACCCTCTGCACATCGTTGAAGGCAGCAGCATGGCTAAAAGCTGGCGCGCCGGCAAAATCACCCCGATCACCATGGAAGAATACATTCAAAGCGCGGTGGAAATGATAACGCGCACCCCAAAAGAGATTGTCTACCACCGCGTTTCTGCGAACGCAAGAAGACCAACGCTGCTTGCGCCACAGTGGTGTGAAGGGCGCTGGGTTATTTTGATGGAAATCGCTAAAGCGCTGACAATTGCCGGCGCGCAAGGGGCAAAACTTGGCTCTCCTTTTACTTTTACGCAATAAAAGCGGAAACTTGCGCTTTTTTTGCGCGTTTTGATCAGCATGCATCAAAGTTACAGGAGGCTTTTTGCAACACTATCCCCTATTTTCAAGGCTGTTAGCGTTTTTTGAAACGATTTACATATTGTATTCGCGACTTAATTAGATTAGATTTCTCGGGGAAATAGTAAGAAAGATTTACGTTTCAAAAATAACCTATTTCGTCACCATTAAGCAGAAAAATAATATGGAAATCAAAATGAAAAAAGTCGTACTTGCTGCAACGATTGCGCTCATGATCACGGGCTGTGCTAAGCAAAGTTTTACCATGCAGCCAGGAAGTTCGGCTAAGCCTACTCAAGAAGTGGCTCACCATTTCTTCATCTCTGGCGTTGGTCAGAGCAAAAATATTGATGCTGCTGCGGTATGCGGTGGAGCTGAAAACGTTTCACGTGTTGAAGCACAAGACAGCGCCCTCAATATCCTTCTTGGATATGTGACTTTTGGGATCTACACACCACGTCAAGCACGAGTTTTCTGCACACGCTAATGCGCTTGGCATGAAAACCCGAGCGCCTGCGCGCTGATTGCCTTTTTCTCGAGTTTAGGTGAGCCGATATTAAAAGTGCTCTTACCATGAGCTCGAGTGTTTTCAAAGGGATTGCCAACGCATAGCGTTTCCAGCCCCTTTTGCATCGCTTAGCCTTTTATACCATCGCTCTCTTGCACAATTGACAAAACAGCGCTCGCTCTTAAGCTTTAGTCAGTTAAATTTTTCTCACCGCCTGAATATCTGCTGAATGTTTTTTTAGCAACAAATTTTAACCAATATCTAAAATCGATGGCGCATGCATAAAGCCACTAAGGTGTAGAGCAAAATATTCGCAATAAAACATAAAGCCGACATCCCGCACCTGTTTTTGGATTTATTTCTCTGCCAATATCCAGTCAGTGCCTAGCTTAAGAGTAAATTTGCCGATACTGTTCGCCTAGCACGTCGATAATGACCTGCTGGTCGGCAGTCAGCCCCGTCACCTGA
>JBOFXO010000066.1:0-1333 GCA_051654185.1 Vibrionaceae bacterium
AGCGCATCATATTGCGCTGTTTTTTTTAGGTAAAAAGCGCACATTTTCAATGATCAGATAACATTTAGTCGAGTTTACTCGATGCTTTGAAGTCTGCTAATTTGCCTTTGATTTGTGCGATCTTGTATCGCTTGTGCAAACCGATTTACAAACTCTTTTACGAGATCTTCGACCTCCATGACAGCATGAGCGCCATTATGAGGTTCATCTTGCGCTGTTTTTTGTGCTTGCATGGCAAATGCTATCGCCGCAGTAAGGCTTGCTCCGGATGTGACATGAGGGATGATCAGCGCAACTGGCGCGTGCGTCAGCTTTGCTAAAATGTGGCTTGCGCAGCTTCGCGCCCAAAGCGAGCCTTCTGCTCCTTGTGGAAAACAAAAGTGGTAGTCGCCGTCATCTACGGTAGGCAGTAAAAATGGCAGCCTTGTAAGCGCTTGTGCAGCTTGCTCTTGTGGCACGGAGCCTGCGGTAAAGTGCTCGATAAACTGCTGAACAAGCTCTGGAATACGTGCTATCTGTTGCTGTATGTGATGGTGAGAGTGCACTCCAACGCTCTTTTGTGCTTTTAATATCGATTTTATCATTCGAGAAATGTTGCCCCCTTCGTTAACGAAAGGCGCAACTTCTTCCATGGGAATGTGCAGTAGCGCCGCTAAAATGCGCTGCGTGTGCAGCAGCTCTTGCGTCGGATCAGTACTTGGAGCGCTTTGGTGCGGGAAAAAGAAATGATATTGCTGGCTACTTTCCAAAAAAGGGGGAGCTTGAGTGAAAGGTTCAACCTGCGCAATTTGACTTTGCTGCACAGAGCTTAAGTAATGACGGTATAGCGGTGTGCTGGCCGGCGATATTTCTCTTGTGTGATATTGCGCATTTTGCGGTTGCTCGCTGCTTGATAAGGGGGGCAGCGTAACTTGTTGTCTGAACTCGCTGCGGCCTGTTTGCAGTGCTTGAACCACAAGACTTTGTGCAACGAGCGAGCGGTATCTTTGCCGTGGCACCGTGTTTGCAGGTGAAGTGTCGCAATTTTGTATTCTTTGCATGCGAATAAAGTGTGCTGGTGTTTGCTGTCTAGATGGCTGCTGATGGTAGCTATTATCAAGCTTAAAAAATGGCTGCATAATGATGAGTTATAAATTGCCAGCGCTGGAGATGTCAAACTTCACAGACTAAACCGCCAGTATATAAAAGAATTTTTGATTATCTGTTATTCCGCACCTGTTTTAGGATTTAAAAAAGCTTGACGGCGATCGGCCATTCTGATCTATTACTACTTTTTGCCGGTAGATATTTATGGCCACTCCCGCTATCAAAATTCGCAATCTCGATCACCTTG
>JBOFXO010000067.1:0-10786 GCA_051654185.1 Vibrionaceae bacterium
ATGTCACCAGATGGTAAAGGACGCGTACGTTTAAACTTCACCATGCCATCTCGTGGGCTTATCGGTTTTCAAACTGAGTTTATGACGCTCACTTCAGGTTCAGGGCTGCTATACCATACGTTTGACGCCTATGGTCCAATGAAAGCCGGCGAAATTGGCCAGCGCCAAAACGGTGTGCTGATCTCTAACGCAACCGGTAAAGCGCTTGCTTACGCGCTGTTTAACCTACAAGAGCGTGGCCGCCTGTTCACGCAGCACGCCGATGAAGTTTACGAAGGCCAAGTGATCGGTCTGCACAACCGTGATAACGATTTGACTGTTAACTGTTTGAAAGGTAAGCAGCTCACGAACATTCGCGCCGCAGGTACGGATGAGGCACTGACGCTAACACCAGCAATTAAATTCACCTTAGAGCAAGCGCTTGAATTTATTGATGATGATGAATTAGTAGAAGTGACGCCACAAAGCATTCGGATCCGTAAAAAACAGCTCACTGAAAATGACCGTAAGCGCGCTAGCCGCAGCGGTAACTGATCAGTAAATTGACATAAAAAACGCGGCTTAGCCGCGTTTTTTTAGGCAAAAGTTTTTTATTTGCTATAAAACCGCAAAATTACTTTTTGATCGTTTCAATGAAGCGATCAGACTCTTTAATGGCGCTGTTCATTTCCGCAATAGCACGGTTAATATCTAGTTTCAAATTAGCAAATTCGCCCTTTAATGCGCCAATCGCCGCTGCATTCAAGTTATGCTTTAAATACAAGGTAGTATCACGAAGTGTATTTAAAACCGGTGTCATTTTCTTCTCAGCGCGTTTCATCGCGGCGAGCATTAGCTTATAACTTTGTTGTGTTGCGCGTAATTTTCGCTCGCTGTCTTGGCGCAATTTTGCGTTGGTGTACTGCTTAAGCTCTTTGCCCCACTCTTCAAACAACGCCTCAGAAACGTCTTCCACCTCTTCAATGCGAGAGCGCACAGCTTCTACAGCCTCAGCGCTTTCATCGTACTGCGCTTGCATCTTATTGTACGTTTCTTGCAGCTGACCGCCTTTAAAATTTGTCAGCGCTGTCATCATTTCTAAAGCGCTTTTAAATTCATTACTCGCCGCTAATTGCGCTTCAGATGCAGCTGTCACGCGACTGACCATGAGATCGCGTTTATGATAGCCAATACTCTCCATCGCAGAATAATATGCAGTTTGACAACCTAACAGGGTCGCACATGTAAATAAAATGGTTAAAATACGCACAAAAACTCCTAATTGATTAAAATTATATCCGGTGCTGATTTTAGCCTTTTCAAGATCAAAATGGCTAACTTTTCATTTCACTCACAATAGGCAATTAATTGCATCAAATTTAAAATACTTAATTTTTTCTTTAATAATTACAGATGCTAATGTAGTTTTAGTGACAATCTATTTTTTAATTTATTTTTATTACAAATTGCACTATCATTGGGATTAAAAATAACATTTATTTTAAATAATTTTCCATTAAAATTTATAAAACAAAACATATGGTTGTAAATAAATAATGATTAATGACGATAAACAAAAAAGTAATTTAACGCCCATGCAAATAATTAAAACTGGTTTTTACTTTTTTAAAGCGCTGCTACATCGAGTCAATCAAGACCGATTAAAAGTCAATGCAGGTTATATGACCTACGTCACTTTGCTCTCTTTAGTTCCAATGATCACCGTATTATTTTCTGCGCTTTCCCTTTTTCCTTTCTCTGCACAAATGGGCGAACAAATTCAAAATTTTTTATTAAATAACTTTGTTCCTGCGTCAGGAGAAGTGCTTTCGCAATATTTAGATCAATTTGTTAAAAATGCAGGAAAAACAACCGCTGTTGGTATGTTTTTTTTACTTATCACCGCATTAATGCTTATTTCTTCGATTGAAGATTGCCTTAATTACATTTGGAAAATCACCAAAAAACGCCGCTTTTTCGTTTCATTTTCAATTTATTGGATGGTGTTAATTTTAGGCCCGGTACTTGTTGGCAGCAGCTTAGGCATTAGCTCCTACCTGAGCTCATTAACGCTGTTTGGTTTTGAAGTTAAACAATACGGTTTAACAACTTTGCTGCGGTTTTTACCTTTTTTCTTATCGGTCATTGCCTTTTTAGGGATCTACACTCTTATTCCAAATACCTACGTTCCATGGCGCAATGCGTTAATTGGCGCGATCAGCGCAAGTTTACTTTTTGAAATATCAAAAAAATTATTCGCCTACTACGTAATAGCTTTCCCTTCCTACCAATTTATCTACGGCGCCCTTGCGACGATCCCCATTTTATTTGTTTGGGTCTATTTAAGCTGGAGCATCGTATTACTTGGCGCAGAAATTACCGCCGTGATCACCGACTACCCGCGCTGGCGCCCTAACTTTGCAAAAGAGGAGCTAAAAAAAGCGCAGCAAGCGGCCCACATCCCATTAAGCACAAAGGAATAATTATGATTGCGCTGATCCAACGAGTGAGCCAAGCTTCGGTGACTGTCGAGCAACAGGTCATTGGCCAAATTGGTCATGGATTGTTAGTGCTGCTTGGCGTAGAAAAAAATGACGCAGAACAAAATGTGCTAAAGCTGAGCCAAAAAGTCCTCAACTATCGCATTTTTGCCGATGCCAACGACAAAATGAACCTCAATGTGCAAGAAGCTGGCGGTGAGCTGCTTATCGTTTCGCAATTCACATTAACGGCTGAAACAAATAAGGGCTTACGGCCAAGCTTTAATGGGGCGGCGCCAGAAAAAGCAAAGCTGCTTTATCAACAGTTTTTAGCCCAGTGCCAAAAGAGCGGCGTAAGGGTTGCAAGCGGGGAATTTGCAGCCAACATGCAGGTAAGCCTTATCAATGATGGGCCCGTTACCTTCTGGCTGCAGAGTTAAAAACTAAGTCGGTTTGCATCGTATCTTTGCAAATTTACGCAAGATACGATGCAATCAAGTGATTTTTTTAAATGTATCACTCCTTCTTCGCGCTAAATCCGCCACTTTTTTTCACAAGATCCCACTGACCACTCAAGATAATACTGCCCTGCTCATTTTCAATTTTACTCTCAGCGAGAAAAACTCTTCCACGATCAGCAGTCAGCTTAATGTCATCACTGCGAACACGGTAAAGATCTTGCTCAATTTGTTGATTTTTCCCTATGATTTTATTAAGTAACAGATCTGGCAGGTTAGCTAAGGAGAAAGCTGGCATCACCTCGTTTTGCGCATTCAAGAACGGGGGCAGCGCAATAAAAGTGACAATCGGCGCGGCGGTAAGCTCACCACTGATACTATAGCGAAGCGCATCACTGCTTGATGCAAGCCCCGACAGCTGCAAATTTAAATCGTGCTCGCCTTTTAGTGGCAAAGCCGCGATAGACCACTGCTGATAGATCTCGCTAGGAAGCGCAAGCCCCTGCGCGCTCAGCTGCCATGGCTGCCCTTTTTCTTGCAAGGCAAGGCGCGCATCAAGCTCAAGATGCCCCTTAGTAAAGGGCAAAACCGCCTGCAGCAACCAATCACCTTCACGATTTTCACTGGTTACAAGCGGCGCGCGCAATGAAATTTGATTGATAGTGGCATCTGCAGCACTCGCCTGCAATTTACCTTGCCACAGCGCAGGCTTTTTGCCTTTTTTTAGCAATAAAGCTTCGCCATCTACATTGACTTTATTGAAGAAAAAAGCATTGTCTTCGCTCACGCTAGTAAAGTGAGAGTTATAAATAGCAAGATTATCAATTTGCAGCTGCTCTGACTTTTCCCACCACTGCAAAAGCAGCCCTTCATCGCGGCGGCTGATATCTAACGTTAAATTGCTAATAGCAAGATTAGAAAATCTTGAGGATTTTTCGCTAAATTGGCCAGAAAAAGTCAGCAGCGCATCATCCATCAGATCACTACTAAAAGCTTTAACTGTGAGCTGTTTATTATCAATAGTAAAATCTGCTACCAGATCAGAAAGCACCCAGTGCTCAGAGCTTACTAAATCGGCATTAAAAGAAAACTCTGCGAGCGGCTCAACTTGCCAACGTACTTTACCTTGCGACAGAGCCAAATTTGCACCGGAAAGACTCAAATGCTCAACGGTTAGATCCGTTGTGTAAACATTAATATCGAACAAATTGAGCTTATTAATTGCAATTTCATATTTGTCCAGCCAGGGCTGAAAATTCTTCTCCAGCACTTTAAACGCATTGCGCTGCACGCCTTCTATCGTTGCATTTGCCAGCGTAAACTGCTCAAACTGCATCTTGTTTGACTCAAGCAGCAGCGCAGCACTGATATCACCATACTGGCTTTTAAATGATAATAAATTGATTATCCAACTACCGTTGCTCTGATTGCCAGCAAGCTGCGCATGCTTGATCTCTTCATCTGCATAGTTAACACGCTTAGCTGAAAAGATAAAATCACCACTCCACTTACCCCATGCATCGTAACTATTGTGCCAATTTTGCAGATCTAAGGCGGCGCCGCTGATTTTAAAATCGCTGAGTTGCAAATCGGCATTACGCAGCTGCAAATATTCCGCGCCAAACTCAAACGGAAACTGGCGATGGATCTGCTCATGCAAAGTGACGCCATCAATACTTAACTGTTTTAAAATAAGTTTTTTTTGGTAAATCGTACTAAGTGGAGAAAATGTCAGCGCCAGCTGCTGCACACTGTAATCCCCAACTTGGCCGACCATGGCTAGCTGAGGGCGAATAAATTTGATGGTAAGCGGCTCAAGCAGCGAATATTGCATCTTTTGTGCGTTTAATCTGTAATTAGTGAACTTTTCAAGCGCAAGCTGCGTTAATGGCAAATTAAATGGAGTATGTAACGCCGTCAGCAGAATAAGTACGGTAAGAGCAAAACAGGCAAAAAGAAGCGAAAAAAGTTTCATAAAAATTCTAATCAAGTAATTCTTTGCTTTATTATTCATGTTATCAATAGCCTTTGATTTCGTATTTGTAATACTCAAAAAGACATCATTTTTTGCTCAATGAGTAACCCCAAAGTTTTTATAATATCCCCATCAAAAAAAGTGCAATTTATAGATAATGGCATGATTTTACGGTGATATTTTCTTTTAGCAATGAGTTGATCAGATAAATTTTTCATTTATTTTCACAATAAAAATAAAACGAATTTCATATTAATGACGAATTACCAATTTTTTTAGATCATACAATGCGTACGGGGCGCTAATGCGTTTTTCTCAAAAATAAGAGAACAAAATTTATGGCATTGAATTGTTAAAAGATAAGGCCTTGTCATTCTCTAATTTCAGATAATGACACGACTTGCGGATCATAGTTGAGCTAATTGCCGTTTTTGACAATTGTGAGATATACAAAATCAGCAAAAAGTATTATTTACAATATAAAGGATCGCTGTTTTATTCTCTGCGAGTAGCGTTGTGACTTTTTTTGAAGTATTAAAGGAGGATGCTGTGGGTGATGCTTTAATTATTGCCATTTTTTTTGTTACAGTGATCAACATGCTGCGCTATATCAGCTCGTTGCGTGTTTTGCTGTATCTTTTACGCGATGCCAACCCCATGCTTTATCAAAAAATTGGTGGCGAAGACTTTTTCTTCGAAACCAATGATATGAGCAAACCAAAACGACTTTTTCACTATATTAAATTTCAAGAATATCGACACCATCACGATGAAGAATTCATCGCTAAATGCAACAAGGTGCGTCATCTTTCTAAACTGTGCTCATCACTTTTTGTTGCGCTATTAATAAGCCCGCTTTTTGTTGCGCTGTTAGGGTTGTAAATTTTAAAATCACTGTTCATGTTAAATAAACTTTATATAAATTCGCACTTTCAATTTGTTAAATAAAAAGAGCGAATAAAACGATTCTAAAATAAAAACAAATAGTTACTCTAATGAAACGACTTGATAACGCTCTTGAACAAAACCATTTTCAGAAACAAACGCTTCTAACAAAAGCAAATTTTGCTCAGGAAAATTTCCCGCAAACAGCGGTATTCCAGCACCGAGCAAAACAGGAATACGTGTGATAGTGAGCTCACTAACAAGTTTTTGTTGCAAAAAACGCGTGATCGTAGTGCCACCATCAATGTAAAGCCGCGTCATACCCTTTTGCGCCAGCCGCTGCACAATCGCGCTAGGCTCTCCGGCATCAATGGTAACAAGATCAGTCAGATACTCCGGTATTGTCACGTTAGAGCTAGAAAGGACGATCACCGGTACGCCAGAATAAGGCCAACAGTCAAATGAGCAGACCTTTTCAAAGGTCTTTCGCCCCATCACTAACGCGTCAATATCTGCAATAAATTCCTCAAAACTCAAGCCATTAAGCTGTTCACAACCATATTCTGGCCTATCAAGCCACTCGAGCCCGCCGTCAGGTTTGGCAATAAAACCGTCAACGCTGGCCGCAATAAATACTGAACACTTATTCGACATAGGAATATAATATGCAATTATTTAACAATACCAGTGAAAATACCTAAGCCGGCAGCAAGAGTCAAGACAAGCCACTAAGGCTTGCTCTCTCTTTTTGGGAATTTATTTTTTATTTAAAAGCGGTGAGTTTCTCAATTACAGCAGCTTTAAATTTTAATCACAGCAGACAGCTTTTTAAAAAGACATAAAAGATCGATTTAACAGCGCAAATTCTTGCTTTAAACCATTAAAATAGTCAATTAGCACAAATAAAACTGCGCCTAAAAATACAAGTTAGCACCAACACTTATCGTGCTGCTTTTGGCGTGTCCTTGATCTTGGTAAGTAAAGCCAATATCTGAACGCGGCCTATCCCCTGCTGGTAAAATCAGCCCAGCGCCTGCAAGCACACCCCAGCCGTTTTCAAAAATGGTCTTACCGTACTCATTGTCGTAATAATTTCCGCCACCACGCACATAAAAGCTACCGTTTAAAAAAGGCAAATCAAGTTGTAGTGCTAACGGAATCGACCACGACTTAAAGCTTTGATCTACACCATTATGATCAGGAATATCGGCGCGAGTTTGCCCATAACCGCTGTAAACACTTGTGTAGGCATTTATTTTATAACCAATGTTTGCACTCCAAACATAACCGAGCGCCTCTTTTCCGTTATAAGTGACGTTAGCCGCGCCTGCGTTAAAGCTGCCATTAAATGGCAGTGGAGCTGCAAATGCACTGGTAGATAGCAAGGCTAATGCAGATAAATGTGTTAAAAATCGCAACGTTATCACTCCATCGAATAAACGAGTTTTATAAGTTTAGACGCGATTTATGATCTGCAAAAAAAATTTGCAGCTTTATGTAATTTATTTACCTGCAGCTTTTCCTTAGACACAAAAAAGTCACCTCTTTTAAAACACTTTTTGCACAAAATTATGCGGCTAATTAAAAATGTACAAATATAATCAAAGACTGCGGCTGCTAAATTTTTTGCGCGCACCATTTTACATACAAATAGAGGTATAAAATGATTTCCGATGTAGCACCGCTTAGCTGCGAGCAGCGGGTATGGAAACTTATTAACGAAGAAGTGACTACTGAGACGATTAAAGAGCCTATCCTCGCTAATTTTTTTCACACAACAATAGTAAAAAACAGCAGCTTATCTAAAGCTCTTAGCTATATCTTGGCGCAAAAACTTTCGCCCCCAAGCATTTCAATGACTATGCTGCGCGAGGTCATCGATGAAGCATACGCAAATGATCCTACAATGGTTGAAGCGGCCGCTTATGATATCTGCGCTGTTGTCGATAGAGATCCTGCGGTAAAACTCTACTCTGTACCATTGCTGTATCTTAAAGGATTTCACGCCCTGCAAGCTTTTCGCGTCGCAAGCTGGCTTTGGAAGCAGCAACGACACTCTTTAGCGATATACCTGCAAAATCAAATTTCCGCTATTTTTCAAGTTGATATTCACCCTGCAGCGACGATAGGCAAAGGAATAATGCTTGATCACGCAACAGGGATCGTCATCGGTGAAACGGCTGTCGTTGAAGACAATGTCTCTATTTTACAAGATGTAACACTTGGCGGAACAGGCAAGCATTCCGGAGATCGCCACCCAAAAATTCGCGCATCCGTGCTTATCGGCGCTGGTGCAAAAGTACTTGGCAATATTGAAATTGGCGAAGGCGCAAAAATCGCCGCTTGCTCGGTGGTTCTTCATCCGGTTCCGGCAAATGCTACAGCCGCAGGTGTTCCGGCTAAAATTGTTGGCAGACCCTCGAGCAATGTTCCATCATTAGAAATGGATCACGGCTTAAATGAATGGGACGAACAAATTGCAGGCAATCGCATTTTATGATCAGCGCAATTTATCGGTAAAGTTTTTTTATTAAACGCCGATAAGCTGGAATGAGAGTGCAGCTGCCCGCTTTAACGGCTTAATATGGACAGTTAGCTAATAAATTTTTTCGCTTTAATGCGTCATGCGCGCTAAAGCGCCATCAGATTGGTAAAATTAGAATGATACGTCGTTTTATTTTTTTAAGCTTACTGTTGATCAACTCGCAAGCTGCAGCTGCGCCAATGGCTGCTGTGCCAATCTATGATGAAGGGCAGCTCATTCGCCTGTTTGAAAATAACCGTCACCTACAAAAAGTGGCCAAAGAAGATGACTGCCAACTTTTACAAGACATTGAAGCACGCGCCATCCGCATAGAAATGCCCGCGTATCAATTTTTATACGGTGACATGCTCGCCTGGGGGATCTGCATTGAAAAGGATGTCGAGCAAGGCCTCTATTATATGCAGCTATCAGCAGCGCAAGGACTGCCAGCAGCGCTTGAGCAGCTTGGCCGCTATTACGCTAACGGCATTTTAGTTCAGCAAGATAAAGAGCGCGCCGTGCTTTATATGCGAGAAGCAGCATTACTTGGCAATGTGCGCGCCAAAGTGCAGCTTGCTGAGCTATTGCTAACTGATAATGGTAGCCCGCTTGATTATGAAGACGCTTATCGCTGGCTATATTCGACCGCGACCGCCGACAAAATCTTGCACAACAAAATCTCTCAGCTGCGCAAAAAGCTCGAAGCCCGCATGCCCGCTTACGTGGTACGGCGCGCAAAGCAGCGCAATAATTACTGGTAACCAGTATCGGAGCACTAGTCTCGAGGCAAAATCATTCCCAAAGAACAAAATCTGTAATTTGCATACTTTTTTTGCCTAAAACAGCTTTGCTTGCTCTGCAACTACAATTTGTGCAAATTAAACCAGACTATTACAAAAGAATGACAAAAAGATCTTCTTTTTTACTGATCCCGCGCAAGCAACTTCTTGTTGCTGCTAAACAATTTTTGCTTTAAATCTGCGTACAATACACAAGCCTTCAGCGCCTATAATTTACAGCTGCGCAGAATATTGCTCAATTTGCTGCGCCAACATCTTTTGCTTGATATGATGCACGCAAAAGGCGCATGCCGCATCTGATGAAAAATGCCTGCAGCAAACTTTACCTAGCATCTGTCTATGTGAATTTTTTCTGTTTAATTATCAAAAAGTTAACTTTTTTATCACAGCGCCATCGCTCACTTTCAAATTGCAAATACAAATTTGCATCATTTTGAATTCAATAAAAAAAGAGAATTTCATGACGCGTAAAAAGAAAGCTCGCCGCCAAGGCTCTGAAGGCGAAGCGCAATATTCAGAGAAAAGAATGAGCGAGCAAGAGATGCTTTCGTTGCTACGTAAAAAGCAAGCAAAGCACAAGGGGCTAAAAGCGGGATCTCGCCACTCAGCAGGCGAAAAAAACACGCAGCAGCGTACAGCGCAAAAAGCAAATGATCCTCGGCTTGGCAGCAAAAAGCCGGTTCCACTTATCGTAGAAGCGCCAGCCGCAAGCAAAAAAATGTCGCTCGACGCGCAAAAACGCAATGCAGAAAAAGAGCTTGAGCTGCTCGAAAATGATCCACAGCTGATTGTGCTACTCGACAGAATTGATAATGGCGAGCGTTTAGGCGCCGGATTGCAAGCTTATGTCGATGAAAAATTAGATAAAATTGAGCAGCTAATGAGCATACTTGGCCTTTTAGAGCCAGAAGAGGATGAGCAAACTCAGCTTTGCCTTACAGACGAAGCAGCTGCAAGCCGTGTCAACGCAAGCAAGGAGTAACCGCCCTTGAGCTTTCTTTTTTTTAGCCTTGCAGCACTTATTTTATTTGCCCTCGCCGCCTATGCCGGCTGGCTGTTAAGTGCGCTGCAGCTGCAAAAGTCACAGCAGGCTCTTGCACAAAAAACAGCAATTGCGCAGCGCAACGCTCAGCTTAATGAGCATATTGCGCTTATCGCAAAAGCCGCTTTAGATGGAAATTGCGAATATTGTGAAGCTTGTATTCGCATTTACATGCTGATGAATGCTCGCGAAGAGGAGCAGCCACTCACTATCGAGCTTGAATATCCCGCTTTATATGAGATTTATGAGTTGGTTAAAGATATGCCGCGTAGCGACCACAAAGCGCCTCTTTCTAATAAAGAGCGTGCGCAGTTTTCCAAAATTCGCGAACAAGCCGCACAGCGTCTGCAAGATCAGCTACGCCCAGAGATGGAGCAAATTTTAAGCAACGCGACAGCGCATACAAGCAGAGCAGACGCAATGTAATATGCTATAACACAAAGCAGCCGTAAATTTAGCAGACCAATTTCGGTCAAAACTTATGGGACAGACAAGATGGAAGACGCACAAATTATCTGGGATCAAACACTTATTGAAAAATACAGCTGTTTTGGCCCTCGCTATACCTCTTACCCGACAGCGCTAGAGTTTTCTCCAAAGTATCAAGCGCAGCAATTTGAAGAAGCGTGCGCGCAATACCCAA
>JBOFXO010000068.1:0-4748 GCA_051654185.1 Vibrionaceae bacterium
TATCCTCGCTTTGGCAGTGCCAGCTGCGCTGGTTGCTGGAACTGCGAACGCTAGTATCAATCTATACAGTTCAGAAAGCTCAACTGTAGATTTGTCTGGCGCAGCTGAAATTCAGTATTTCAAATCTTATGACCCGACACTAAGCAGCTATTTTCGCATCGATGATGCAGAGCTTTTGCTGAAAACTTCAACAAAAGTTGCTGAGAACCTGAATGTTGTTACCGGTATGCGCTTCAACTTTGAAGATGACGCTTACGATTTAGGTACTGTAACAAGCGAAGAGTTGTATGCTGGTTTTGAAGGCAGCTTAGGCCGTTTAACTTTCGGTCGTCAATTACTTGTTTCTGATGATGCGGGTAACGCAAAAGATTACGAGTTAGGTACTGCACAGTTTGATTTTGTGCAAACTCAAGCGAACAAGTCGATCAAATACGTTTATGATAACGGCGGCATGTTCTACGGCGCATTCAGTACTGCATTTGACAGCAATATTGATAAAAAAACAGGTATTGTTGACAAAAATGATCCAGATAACCCAGTAACTGGTGGTGTTGTGGGTGAGTTCGTTGGCGTTGAGAACATGGCTATCTTTGACGGTCGTTTAGGTTTCCGCCGTGGCAACTTTGACTCACGCATTTACTTCTACAGTGGTAATAACCTATCGACGTCTAAATATGCTCCTAAGGGCGTAGAGGTACAAGACGTTACTGGTTTTAATTTAGAAGCAAACTACGTGATGGGCCAATTTGACATCGCAGCCTCTTACAGCAATGTTGATTACAAAGCATCGGGCCTAGCTGTGGGTCACAACAATGTGAACACATGGCAGCTTTCTGGCGGTTATAAAGCCGGCGAGCGCACTTATATTGCAATCGGTTTTGACCATGCGATCAGTGATCCTTCTACGCTGTACAAAAAGGTTGAAAGTAACGACCTTTACGGTAACGTGACTTACAAAGTTCATAAGAACGTTAAAATGTACGCAGAAATCGGCATCTCTGATTACGAAGAAGACGGTATGGACGTATTGCCACAAGGCACAACGCCACGTAACCGTGATCTTGGCTACGTGCTAGGAATGGAAGCAACATTCTAATTTTAAACGCAGGTTTGAAATGATTGTTGTTTAAAGCCGCCGCGAGGCGGCTTTTTATTTTCTCAAGTGATAGGTGAAAATATGCGTAACTTATTGTTGTGCTGTCTGTTAAGTTTACTGTGGGTTAATACGGCTTACAGCGCAATGTTGTTTGCCGAAAATGGCGTAGAGCTGCTAGTGGTCAATGGCAAAAAAATAGACCTGGCACAAGGGCAAAGTGTTGCGCTTGAGCCAGGTTTGCATCAGCTAGTTGTGCGTTTTGATCAAAGCGTGCGTGATGGTTCAAGAAACACTCTTTTTACGTCAAATCCATACATTTTTGATCTGCAAATGCCAAACCGTGACATGGTGATCGCTGTGCCTTTGCTGCGCACCCTTTCGCATGCCAATGCTTTTTTCCGTGCCCCGAAATGGCAGCTGCGCGATAAATTAAGCGCGCAAGAGAGTGTTATTGCTGCGACCAAGCTGACAGGCTCTGGCCTTGGATCGCTCAATGATATAGAAAAGGTGGTGCAGCTTTACAATGAGCAGCTTGTCACGCCAAAAGTTGATATTAATGCGCCTATTGCCGCTAAAATTGCTGCGTCTGCGCCTTCTTTAGCGCCATCAGCACTAGAAAATGACACCTTAACAACTTTAAAAAGTTGGTATCTAAAAGCGAATGCGGATGAAAAAAAAGCATTTATGGAGTGGATAGCGACACAAAAATTTTAACCATTGCTCCTAATGCGGAAACTATTTACTATGAAGGCTTTGTTTAACAGCGAGAACAAAGCCTCGCTGATTTTTAAAGTCCAGTTAAAGCATGAATCACGATCAGAACGCTCTTATTAAAAACAGTATTAAAACCATTCCCGATCACCCAAAACCTGGCATCTTATTTCGCGACGTGACAAGCTTGCTTGAAGTGCCGCAGGCGTTTCAGGCGACCATCGACACTTTTGCTGAAAAATATAAAAATCAAGGGTTTACGAAGGTTGTGGGCACTGAATCACGTGGCTTTTTCTTTGGCGCGCCGCTTGCACTTGCGCTTAAGCTGCCGTTTGTACCGGTGCGAAAACCGGGTAAATTGCCGCGCGCTGTGCTTAGCGAAAGTTATGAGCTTGAATACGGTCACGATACGTTAGAAATTCACGCAGATGCGATTGTTAGCGGTGATAAGGTATTGATGATTGACGATCTTTTAGCAACCGGCGGTACCATTGAAGCAACCGCTAAGCTTATCCGCCGTTTAGGTGGGCAAGCGACGCACGCAGGTTTTGTGATCAATTTACCTGATATCGGTGGCCAGCGCCGCTTAGAAGACAATGGCATTGCTGTTTTTTGTCTGTGCGAATTTGCTGGTCATTAATAAAAAATCGAAAATACCTGTTAAAGTCGTGCTAAGTGCCTTTGAGTAAAAGTCGCGGCGGTTGAACCTTGTTTTAAAATAAGTGGAGTGTGATGAGCTATCAAGTGTTAGCCAGAAAATGGCGCCCGAACCAATTTTCTGATGTATTAGGGCAAGAACATGTGTTGATGGCGCTTAGCAATGCTTTGTCACAGCAGCGCTTACATCACGCCTACCTATTAAGCGGTACGCGCGGCGTTGGAAAGACCACTATCGCGCGTATTTTTGCAAAAGGGCTTAACTGTGAGCAAGGGATCGTCGCAACGCCCTGCGGCACTTGTGCAACTTGTCAAGAGATCGCGCGCGGCAGTTTTGTCGATTTGTTAGAGATCGACGCCGCCTCTCGCACAAAAGTGGAAGATACGCGCGAGCTGCTTGATAACGTGCAGTACAAACCGGCACGTGGCCGTTTTAAAGTGTATTTGATTGACGAAGTGCACATGTTGTCGCGTCATAGCTTTAATGCGCTGCTAAAAACGCTCGAAGAGCCGCCCGAGCATGTCAAATTTATTCTCGCTACAACGGATCCGCAAAAATTACCCGTCACGGTACTTTCGCGCTGCTTGCAGCTGCATCTTAAGCATTTAGATGTTTTGCAAATCGAAAATAAGCTTGCACATATTTTAACGCAAGAGTCGCTCGCTTTTGATGCGCCGGCGTTAAAGCTGCTTGCAAAGGCTGCTAATGGCAGCATGCGCGATGCGCTATCGCTAACAGATCAAGCTATTGCACAAGGCGGCGGAAGCGTGCGTGAAAGCGGCGTTGCTAGCATGCTGGGCATTTTAGATAGCGACTTTGTGCAGCGGTTGCTTGAAGCGGTTGCTGCAGACAGTGCGCCGCTTTTAATGCAGACGGTGCAAGAGCTTGCTAATAGCGGCGTAGAATGGGACAGATTGTTAAGTGATATGGCCGCGCAGCTACACCAGCTTGCTGTTGCGCAGCTGTTAGGCGTAGATCCTGCCAGTGATCCGAGTGCCCCTAAAATTGCCCGTTTGAGTGGTAAATTTAGCGCGCAAGAAGTGCAGCTTTTTTATCAAATTGTGCTGCAAGGCCGCCAAGATCTGCCCTTTGCGCCGGATGGGCGCTCGGGTGTTGAGATGACGCTGCTCAGAATGCTGGCATTTAAGCCTGATGAGGTAACGCCGATTTCGCTTGCGCCGTTAGGCGCGGATAGCGCTATCTCAAGCAGCAGCATAAGCGTAGCTGCGCCATCTTGCGCCACAGTCAAAAATTTGACGGCGTTAAAAGCACAGTTGCAAGAGCAAAAACAAGAGCCACAAAAACCTGCTGCGTTAGATGTTAAACAAGGGGCAGCTAAGCAAGCGGCGTTTGTGCCAGTCAGTGATTTAGTCACACCGGCCGCTGAAAAAAAAATAGCAAATAATGACAGTCAGCCGCTTGCGTCAGCTTCAACGTCAACGCACGCGCCCAAAGTTATGGCGCAGGTCGATATGCGCGAACAAGTCGCCCCTGTAATAACGGACTCTTGTGCGTCAGTAGCGAGCAGTACGCCAACATCACCCCCTGAGTTGCCGCCTCTTATTACGCCAACGGCTGAACAAGAGCTCGCGCCGCAAAACAAGCCATTTTTACCGAAAGAGCAAACGCCATTAGCGCCACCGTCAAAAGAAGAACAAACAACGCTAGTGGCGCAGAGTGAGTCGCAAATGCTCACGGATGATGCCATTGAAGGGCTGCTGAGCGCGCGTAAAAAATTGCAGCAGCTGCGCGCGGCCTTAGTGCAGCAAGGCGCAGAGCCGCTTGAACCACGGTCACAGCCCAAAAAAGCACCATCTCAAGTCAAGGTGCAACCTCAAGTAAAAGCATCTTTGCAACCTGCTGCGCTTAGCCAAGAACATACACATTCGCCTTTAAGCAAGGGCTTAGCTCAAGAGCCAGAAAATGCGCAAGCAGGTTTTGATCCTGCAGCGCTGCAGGCTTATGCCGACTACGACAGCGCAGATAACGAATTAGAGTCAGCTGATCATTATTTTGAGCAAGAGCCGCTTAAGATCAGCGATACCATTCAAGAGCGCGTTTTTAACACGGCTGTAAACCGTGATGCTATTGAGGAAAAGAACACGCAAGAAAAAAAGCCGTCAGAGAACAAGAGCGCTGCAGCTAACACAAATGATGGTGCGCCCGCCTCTTTTTCTAAGCCGCTAAATCATATTGATACAGATCAGCTTGCGCCTAAGCTGCAAACGCGCAGCACTGCAATGGTAACTGACGCGCCCGCATATGAAGAGCAAGAAGAAAGCG
>JBOFXO010000069.1:0-4783 GCA_051654185.1 Vibrionaceae bacterium
GTGATCTCCGTGACGAATAATGTCGCTGCATCAGATATGGCGACTATGGTAAAATTGGCGCTGGCTGGTGAGCTAGGACAAGCGCGTGCCATTGATGAGCGTCTGCGTGCGCTGCACAAAAATTTATTTATCGATAGCAGCCCGATCCCTGTAAAGTGGGCGCTATGTGAAATGGGGTTGATTGCGACGGCGATGCTGCGTTTACCGTTGCTCAGCTTAGATGAAACACTGCAACCGATAGTAAAACAAGCCATGGTTGAGTCTGGTGTGATGTGATTGGAGATGGAATGAGATCTTTTGTAAAACTGGGTTTGGCTGCGGCTATCGCGATAACAACGGGCTGCTCTAGCAGTAAAAATCAGCAAGCTGAGGGCGGGTTTGATTATCTTGACAGTGCGCCGCTGCGTGCGTGGCATGCATTGCCGGATCAAAATTTACCGCCGGTGGCAACGTATGCTATCCCTTCTGCTAATTATGCAGGAGATGTGGGGAAAAAGGTTGATATTTCATCGCCACTGCAGCCGTTAGAGCTCATTCCTGGCGCGCGTCTTGTTGCAAATGATCAGGAGTTACAAATTAGGATTGCTGATCAAAATACTGCGCAAAAGTTACTTGATATGCTTGATGGCATGCAAAAAGATCACAGCTTGCCGGTGCGAAAGCAGCTAGCCGATGGCATTGAAACTGACTGGATTGTGGTCAACAAAGAGCAAAAGACTAAGGCGCGTTACGTCATTCAAAAATTGGCATCATACCAAGGGCTGCGCGTTTCGCTGCTTGAGCTTGCTGGTAAGGATGAACAATCACTTAAGATCTCTCCTTTGCGCCGTGAGCGTTATACCGCGCAAATGGCTAACCGTTTGATGACGCGTTATGATCTGGCTATTCGCGAAGAAGCGCGCCTAAAAGCGCTGCAGCAACAGCGTGATATCTTGATCAGCATGGGCGTGGACAGAGGCGGCAATGCTGTGATCATCGCACGCGCAAGCTACGACGTTTTTTGGAACGTGCTGCCTAAAATGCTGACTCAAATGGGCTTTGAGATCAAAGATCGCAACCGCTCACAAGCCGTTATCGAGGCCAACTATATTGAGCCAAGCGATGAATTTTGGCAGAGCATTGGCCAAGAAAAACTTAATTTGAAAAAGCAAAAGTACAAAATACAGCTTGGCGATTTGGGTAACCGCACGTCAATCAATGTGTTAAACAGCGCAGATAAACCTATTGAGCAAGAGCAGTTAGTGTCGCTTTCTTTAGTGCTAGGCAAAACGCTCGAAAAAATGAACGTGGCCGCGCCGCAATAACATGCGTGTGGCTTTTTTGGCGATCAAAGCAAGTTGTTAGGGCTGATCCTCTTCTTGCTTTTTTTGTTCTTCTTTTTGCTCTTGTTTTTTCTCTTCTTTTTCTTCGGCCGGCTTTGGTTTGCTCCCCAAATGCGCAGTGGTTTTTAGCAGCATGAGATTGTTGATCATCACGCCAACGACAATCACGATGATCACAACAGGATGAGTAAAAAACTCAAGCATTACTGTTCCTTAGTGCTAGTTAGAAGAGGTGGCGCGCTATTTGGCAGCATAGTGCATGGGCGGCAAATATTGCTGATAAAGCGCTGATAGATAAGCTCAAGCTGCGTAAGTAACGTCTGCTTACCTAAGATATCGCTGTCGGCTAATGTGCTGCGCAATTTGCTTAGATCAAAGGCTTGTAGCATGGGGGCTGCGGTGTTGTAGTGGCTAATGTGCCAAGGCTCAAAGGCTACGCCGCCTTGATCTTTGCCATAAACAAAGAAAAATCCATATTGCGGCGCATTGCTGCTTAGCCATTGATAAAACGGGGCTTGCGTGCCGCGAAGATAGACGTTTGGCTCAAGTTTTAGCGGCTGATCTTTAGGCTGTAGATTGCGCGCGTAGACGTCAAGATCGGTACCCCAATGGTGACGGCTTGCCCCCGGCAGTGCCGACCAACGCAAAATGGCAAAAATTTTTTCTTCTTCGCTTAACTTTGCAAGCGCAAGCGGTTTGCTGTTTTCATCGAGCAGTGGTTGCTGCCCTGAAAATTTGCAATTCCAAATTGCCAGCTGGCGAGAAAAATCGCGAAAGCTGCTGGCGATGGCAAAATCAAAGCCGGCTTGTTTGGCCGCATCCGATAGCTGCTGCAGGTCGTGCTTGATCGCTTTGTGCACGCGCTGTTCGCCAAAATAGTCAAGCTCAGCGTCGCTGTGGCCCGTCAAACTTTGCATTGTATACATATTTGCGATCCTTGAAGCCAAAAAAGCATGCTCGGTGAATTAGCTAAAAAAGTCCACTCAATTGAGTGGTATTATTGAGTTTTTTAGTTAAGCAGCAATCGTTTTAAGATGTTTTCGTAGATCTCGACCAGTTTTTCCAGATCAGCAATTTTAACCCATTCATTTGCTTGATGAATTGAGCTATTCACTACGCCAAGTTCGACAACTTGCCCGCCCATTTTGCTGATAAAGCGGCCATCGGAAGTGCCTCCTGATGTCGATAATTGCGTTTTTTGCCCCGTACAGTGCAAAATTGCATCACTGACTGCATTAACGAGAGTGCCTGGCGAAGTTAAAAACGGCTCGCCGCTTAAAGACCACTCAAGCTGATAGTCTAGCTGGTATTCATCCAAAATGGCCGCGACCTGCGTTTTAAGCTGCGCCTGTGTCACTTCACTGCTAAAGCGAAAGTTAAACTGGGCATGTAATTGTCCCGGGATCACGTTTGATGCACCAACGCCAGCCTGCACGTCGGTCAGTTGCATGCTGGTTGGGGGGAAAAAGGCGTTTCCTTGATCCCACTGCATGTTAGCAAGTTTTGCTAGCGCGGGCAGCGCCATGTGAATGGGATTTTTAGCTTTGTCTGGATAGGCAACATGGCCTTGAATGCCAAACACAGTTAGCGCTGCACTTAGTGAGCCGCGCCGGCCATTTTTGATGGTATCACCGAGGTGAAGGCTGCTTGATGGCTCGCCGACGATGCACCAATCGATAAGCTCATTGCGCGCCATTAGCGTGTCAACAACGCGCGTTGTGCCGTTAATAAAAGGCCCTTCCTCATCGGAGGTGAGCAAAAAGGCAATTGAGCCTTGATGATCAGGGTAAGCGCTGATAAAGCGCTCGGTTGCAATCATCATTGCCGCAAGCGCCCCTTTCATATCGGCAGCGCCTCGACCAATCAAATTGCCGTCTTGCTCCGTGGCTGTAAAGGGCGGCGTGCGCCATGCGCTAAGATCGCCTGCTGGGACAACATCGGTGTGGCCGGCAAACGCAAAAACTGGGCCGCTGTTGCCTCGTCTTGCCCATAAATTGCAGGTGTCGACAAAGTTGAGCGACTCAAGGTTAAAACCTAACTTTGCTAATCGCTCACCGAGTAGCACTTGGCAGCCGCAATCATCGGGCGTGATAGACGGACGATTGATAAGATCACAGGCCAGTTGTACTACTGCAGAGGTGGTCATTTGCCAATATCACCTGTAAAAAAATGTTGGTATTGTGCCGCGCTAAATCCTACTAAACAGCGCTCTTTATCAAGCAACAAAGGGCGTTTGATCAGCGTAGGGTATGCGAGCATGAGTTCAAGTGCAATCTCTTGATCCAAATTGTTTTTTGTATGCTCTGGAAGCTGGCGATAAGTGGTTGAACGCGTGTTAAGCAGCACTTGCCATGGGTAATGGCGTAAAAACTGCTTGAGCATGGCAAAGTCTAGGCCATCTTGGCGATAGTCGTGTAACCTGCTAGCAATGTGGTGCTGCTCAAGCCATTTTTGGGCTTTTTTCACTGTATCGCAATTTTTTATGCCGTAAAGGACAACATCCATTTTTGCCTCTGGGATTTTTTTAGTAAATTGGGGCGCAGTACGCTAATTTTGGAAAGCGAAGGGTGACATTTTTTGCATCAAAAAACAAGTTAACCCTCATCACAACCGAGATGAGACGGTACTTTTGCGCCGTTAAATTATTAACGCACGGTATAATAACAAAAATTAATCGCAGAGGTGATTGTGGTAAACAAGAGTTTTACTTTTTGGGACGATGAGTCAAGTGCAAGGCCTTTTCCCCTCTTTTGGATAAGCAGTTTTTTTATTGCGCGCTCGTGGCTGTTTTTATTGATGGCTGGGGTCAGTCAGCAGCAAGGCAGCCGCCTGCTTGAGCTTTTTTATCCGCAAAAAGTCGCTTTGTATTGGGCGCTGGCTTTAAGCTTGCCTGCTTTACTGTTGATGTTGCTTGCTGGAAATTTGCAGCGCGCGCCGCAGCTCATTTTGCCCTTTTGGCGCGCGGGAAAGTGGCTGCTGCTTGCGTCACTTAGCGCTGATCTTTATTTACAATGGATGGCGCAAGTGAGCGCTTTTTGGCGCTTTCACTTTTCGACGGCGGCAACGTTTGTCGTCAGTGTGTGGATTTTTATTTATCTGCTACGCAGTAAGTGTATTGCTGGTTTGTTTGTCAAAAAAATTGAGAAAAATGATGAGTGAGCAAGATCTGTATTGGATGGAGCAGGCCATAAAGCTTGCTACGCTTGCAGAGCAGCAAGGAGAGGTGCCGGTTGGCGCGCTGCTAGTGCACGGTGGGTGCGTAGTGGGCGAAGGGTGGAACGGCTCTATTAGCCGCCATGACGCTACCGCGCACGCAGAAATTATGGCTATTCGCCAAGCGGGAAAAAAATTAGGCAACTACCGGTTACTTAATACAACCATGTATGTCACGCTAGAACCTTGCCCAATGTGTGCGGCGGCAATGGTGCACAGTCGCATCGAAAGGGTTGTGTTTGGCGCGT
>JBOFXO010000070.1:0-8754 GCA_051654185.1 Vibrionaceae bacterium
GCCAAGCTCGGTAATTTTTGCACCGATTGCACTAAAACTAAGCCTGTCACCGTCAGCGTCAGTTGCGCTAATCACAAAAGAAACACTCTCACCTGCAGCCACATAAACATTTTGTGGCGCAGTTAGCACAGGCGCGGCATTTGGCAGCGTATTTTTGCTAAAAATGTCATCAATAGCTTGGGCTAGTGGTGAGCTCAAATTGGTGCATTTACTCAATTTTGGCCCGTAAGAGATGTAGCTTCCTGTACACTGGATATCACCGTGCACCTGCCAAATAATGAGGCCGCCCAAGTTGTTATCGACCACGTACTGCGCTTTTTCACGCATCGCGCGAGGATCGTCATAACTTAAGAAAAACTTATCTTTAACCGCGTACGGCACCTTGGCATTGTCATCCCACATGTGCTGCCAATTTGCGGTTTGTTTGACAAGGAAGTTGTAGTTAGGCTGGCCTTCAAACATTCCCCAGTTAGTCAAATCTACCGCAGAGACGCCAGGACCATCCACTTCAAAATTGACTTCACGTTTTTGAGTTGGCGCGCCAAGATAAGCGACACTTTCGCGCGTTTGCACGCCGCGACCATAAAAAGCGGCGCCCATGTTAATTTTTTCGCTAGGGATCCCTTTTTCATCAACCATCCAGCGGCGCAAATCGTCAATGGTTAAACCGGCAAATTCCTCTTCTGGATAAGAAAGCAGCGGCGAGTTATGACCTGCCACCTCAGACCAGCCACCATTGTAGTCGTAGGTCATCATGTTAAAGTGATCCATAGACGCCACAAGTCGCGGCCAATTAAAGCCTTCAAGCGCCGTTTTGCTTGCTTTAAATGCAGCCGTAAGCAAACGATCTGGACCAATTTTGCCGCGAATGTCTTCCATCAGCTGCTCAAAATTGGCGTAATCGGCGTTTGTACCGGTAAAATTCATGCCGCCTGAGCCTGGGTATTCCCAGTCAATATCGATACCATCAAAACCCAGCGCAAGCAAACGGTCAACATCGGCTAAAAAGCGCGCTTTTTTCACAGGATCTGCTGCCATTTCAGGGAAATGTTTTGACATACTCCAGCCGCCGATAGAGGCCATTACTTTCACGCCATTTTGGTGTGCAAGCTCAATTAACCCCGGCGCTCCGCCCGCTTTTTTAAGTGGAATGGGCAAAGGTCCAAAAACGCCAGACGGCTCATGCAACCAGCCATTGCCATGTGGTACAAAACCTTGCTCGGTCACTTTTTTGTACATTTGCGCTTCCCAAGCCTCAGTGCCAGGGAAAGAGTGCACGTACTCAAGCTCGCCCCAAAGAATGTGCAGATCCCAGCTTGAATAAACATCAGGATGGAGCAAATTGCCCGGCTCTTGTACCTCAGAAGGTTTGTAGATATTTTTATTGCGGTAATCACCGCTGTGCAGTGAGCCGTCTTTAGCGACACCGAAAAACGAGAAATTTAAGATTGAGTACAGGCTCATGTCGACGTTCAAATGCGTCGCTTCGCCTTTCACGCCAAAACCAGCTTCAGGCCCTTTCCAAGCCTCCCACTGGGTCAAATAACCAATCACTTGCTTGTCATGACTTGGAGCAGCCATTACAGACAAACTTAATAGCGCGGCAATACAGCCACCAACAATAGAAAGCTTGAATTTATTTTGCATATTGACTCCTGCAATTTATGGATCAACAAACATAGAAACCGCTAAAAATTTTGACCATGAATGAAATAACTAGCGATCGCTAAAACGCTTAGAGTTAGAAAAGAAGAGTGCACAAATGTGCCTAACTTTTCACAAAGATAAGTATCCCATCTAAGACATGCATGCAATGTGTTTTTACGCGAAGTGAGCAAATGTTTTCATTTGTCGAAGTGCTGTCACGCTTTTGTTTTTGCACGGATTTTTCGAGCCAGCTAACTCAAGGTGATGCGCTTTCTTTTTTAATTTCGATAAAGCGCATGTTTGTGGCATTTTTCATTTTCATGCATTTAATGCACGCAGCGACAAAACAAGACGTTGAAAATTGTAAATTTATGCGCCCAAACATTGATTGCATGCCCCAGCGAGCCAGTTTATTATCCAAAAAGTCTAAATTTGCCCTAAGATGCAGCATGGCCTCTTCGACCTTCTATTTTTTTGATTACGAAACTTTTGGTGTCCATCCTGGCGCGGACAGACCTTGCCAATTTGCGGGTGTGCGCACAGACAGCGAGCTAAATATTATCGAGACTTCGTGGCAGCTGCTTTACTGCAAGCCGCCCGCAGATTATTTACCCAATCCGCATGCTTGCCTGATCACGGGGATCTCGCCGCAAACCGCGCGCCAAAAGGGTCTTGCCGAGCCTGATTTTATCAAAGCGATCCACGAGCAACTCGCTGTACCAAACACCTGCGCTATCGGCTATAACAACATCCGTTTTGACGATGAAGTGACCCGTTTTACCCTTTATCGTAATTTTTTTGAGCCTTATGGCTGGAGCTGGCAAAACGGCAACTCACGCTGGGATCTGCTTGATGTGATGCGAGCGGCGTACGCACTGCGCCCTGATGGGCTCAATTGGCCGCTGACAGAAGAGGGGCTGCCAAGCTTTAAACTTGAGCAGCTTAGCGTACAAAATGGCATCGAGCACAGCAATGCCCATGATGCTAAAGCAGACGTAATTGCGACCATTGAGCTTGCTAAAAAATTGAAACAGGCGCAGCCAAGGCTATTTCACTACCTCTTTGAGCACCGCAATAAAAACAAACTCAAAATGCTGATTGACTGTGAAAAGATGCAGCCGCTGGTGTATGTTTCAGGCCTTTTAGGCCGCCAAAATGGCTGCACAACGCTTATTGCACCTATTGCTTGGCATCCTAGCAATGCCAATGCTGTCATCGCTGTTGATTTAGCCAAAGATCTCACGCCCCTTTTAACGCTCGATGCAAAAACGCTACAAGCGCGCCTTTACACCAAGCGCGACGAGCTTGCAGCGCAAGGGCTTAGCCCCGTACCACTGCAGCAAATCACCCTCAACCAGTGCCCCGTTTTAGCGCCAGCTAAAGTGCTCGATGCCGCTTGCGCGGCGCGCCTTGGCATTGATATAGCAGCCTGCTTGGCGAATTTAGAAAAGCTACGTGCGACGCTAGATACCACGCAAAAAGTGGCCGAAATTTTTCAAAATCGGCGGGATTTTCTTGGTCATGACAATGTGGATTGCGCCCTGTATGACGGATTTTTTTCATACGAAGATCAACGAATTATGCAAAAAATTCGCCAAGCACAACCTGAAGAGCTCGCATTTATTTCGCTGCAGCATGCAGATCCTAGGCTTGCTGAGCTGCTCTTTAACTACCGTGGGCGCCACTTCTCACACACCTTAAGCGCCAGCGAGCAAAAGTTGTGGTACGCAAAATGCGAGCGCTATTTTGCGCAGCACCTGCCGGATTATCAGCATGAGTTAGCAAGCCTTTTAGAGCAGCACCGTGATCACAAACAAAATCTTTCTCTATTAAAAGAGATTTCTCAGTATGTGCAGTCTTTAACCCAGCCTTATCGCGCAAGTATTCCCGCTTAGCTATTTTAGCGTTACCACCCTTGTAGCTGCTGATGCACAACAGTGTACAGCGCTTCAAGGTGCAAAGGGGCGGCATTTAAGCAAGGAATGTAGCGCAGCTCTTCACCACCGGCTTGCAAAAAGGCCTCTTTTGCTTCAACGGCAAGCTCTTCGAGCGTTTCTAAGCAATCGCAAGCAAATGAGGGCGCGATCAGATCTACACGCTTAACACCTTGTTGTGCAATAGAAATTAAATGCGGCTCAGTGTAAGGCTCAAGCCACTGCTGACGACCAAAACGTGACTGAAAACAGCTCTCAACAGGCACCTTATGTCCATGAGCAAGTAGCGCCTCTTGCAACAGCGCGCTTGTTTGCAAGCAATGCGCATAATAGGGGTCGCCTTGATCGACGAGCAGCTGTGGGATCCCGTGATAAGAGCAAATAAGCTGCTGCGGCTCGCCCTGCTCTTGCCACAGCTTAAGCACCGAGTCCGTTAGCGCTTCAATATAGGGCTTACTTGAAAAATAGTGCGTCACAAAACGCAGCGCTGGCAGCTCATGCTGCTTTTTTAGCGCAGCGGCGACAGCATCAAACGCCGCGGCTGTCGTTGTGCTCGAATATTGCGGATAGAGCGGTAAAACTACGATCTGTGAGCAGCCTTGCGCTTTGAGCAAGTCAAGCGCGTTAATGCAGCTAGGCTCGCCATAGGTCATCGCTAATTCTACCGGCAGCATAAGCTTTTCTTGCAATGCGTTTTGTAACTGCTTGGAATAAACAAGTAGCGGCGAGCCATCCGGCTGCCAAATTTTTTCATAAAGCTTAGCTACTCGCGGCGCACGCGTGGGTAAAATGACCCCGTATAAAAGAGGAAGCCAAAAAAGAGGCGAGAGCGCAACAACGCGCTGATCACTGAGAAATGGGGCTAAAAATTGACGCACAGCAGCTGCGGTAGGTGCAGATGGCGTGCCGAGGTTTAACAGCAGGACGCCTTTTTTTTCAACAAGTTCAAGCGGTTTATTCTCTTTACTCATAATAAGGTGGCAACACTCAAGAAGTTAATTTTTTAATCTATTTGAATTAATTCACAAACGCCACTCTCTTTTTCTGAAATTTCCCAAAACACACTATTTTTCATCGCTAAAATATAAGCGCATGTTAAGTATGCGCTTATATTTGCAATCACTGACATTCGCAGCAGAAAATTTAATTTCTGATCCGCAAGAATCGAGTTAAGCTTTTTTTAAACCCAGCTCAGCTAATAGCTCGCGCGTCACGGCGCTAACAGGCAAAGTCCCGTCAAGCTTTATGTAATTACATTCATTTTTTTTGCTTTTGTCGCTGTAATAGGCGATCAAAGGCGCAGTTTGCGCATGGTAAACAGCAAGGCGCTCACGCACAATATTCTCTTCATCATCTGCGCGCAAAACAAGCTCTTCGCCGGTCACATCATCTTTACCATCCACTTTAGGTGGATTGTGCACAATGTGATAGGTGCGGCCTGAGCCAGGATGCACGCGGCGCCCCGTTGTGCGAGCGACGATCACTTCATCATCCACAGCAAGCTCAACCACATGATCCACGGTTACGCCCATCGCGTGCAACCCATCAGCCTGCGCTAACGTGCGCGGAAATCCATCGAGCAAAAAGCCGTCTTTGCAATCAGCCTGCGCAATGCGCTCTTTAACCAGTCCTAAAATGATCTCATCAGAAACCAGTTGTCCTGCGTCAATGACTGCTTTTGCGGCCTTGCCAAGCTCGCTTCCCTCTTTGATGGCCGCGCGCAACATATCTCCGGTTGAGATCTGAACAATGCCGCCATGTTCCATGATCGCTTGCGCCTGCGTTCCTTTGCCCGCCCCTGGCGCTCCAAGAAGAATAATGCGCATAAATACCTCATTTTGATTGTGTTTTACAAAAAACAGGAACATTACACATTAACAACAAGGCAAACAACCAAAAATCGCGCTTTTTTGTTGAAAAAGTTTTCTAAAAAGCTATAACAAATAGCCCATTGAAAACGGGTTATCAAAAAAGCTATTTAAAAATAGCGCTATTAATACGCCCCACCTTATTTTTTAAGCCTAAGTAAAATCGATTTAAAATATCGGCAACTTTATAAATTAAATTTATTTTTGCGTTCACAATGCATTATTTTAACAAAAAAGATCGGCAAAACTTTATTTTGCTTTTTTTCATTTTTTTGATGCCGGTTATAGATTTTGCATTCATCATGCTGCATGATAACCACATGATCCAAAAAGCTTTAAATAGATTGTTTAAACCGAACAGGAACTTAAATAATTAGCTATGTGATAGTTATTTAGGTAATGGAAATATCTGCTCGTTTAGGGAAATGGAGGCTCCAATGCAACAACAAATGAAAGACACATTTGTCGATTACCTATCACAATTTGGCAACACTGAAAAACGCTCCATGTTTGGCGGTACCGGTTTTTTTGTTCGTGGTGCAATGTTTTCTTTGATCAAAGATGACCATATTTATTTGCGCGGCGCCCCAAAACTTACCGAAACGCTGCAAGAGCGCGCTTGCCCTAAATTCGTTCATATCAAAAAAAGCTCAACCGCGATTGTGAATTACTACGATATTACGCAACTTTTTGAGCGCAATGAGCCCGATCTAGAAAACTTAGTTAAACGCTCTTTAGATAATTCTATGGCAGAAAAAGAGTATCGCGACTCTAAGCTCAACAAACGCTTACGCGATCTGCCTAACCTGCGCTTAACCATTGAAAGAATGCTCAAAAAAGCGAATATCCACGATGTAGATACTTTCTTCTCAATGACGCCTGAAGAGATCTTTCGTACGGTACAAGAAGCGCATGGCTATGATATTGATATCAAATTGCTGTGGATTTTTGCGGGCGCACAAACAGGCACTCACTGGACGCTGCTTAGCGAAAGCACTAAACAACAGTTACTAAAATCACTGTGATCAAATAAAAGCTGAAGCGATTTTTCTCTTCAGCTTTCTATTTAAAACCCATTAATTAAGCCCGCGCATCTGAATGCGACGTAAAAATTCTGTGATGATCCTGTCATAAAGCAGCTCGCCTAATAAACCGTCTTCAATGCCGCTGTCAATGCTTGGATTGTCATTCACTTCAATGATGTAAGCTTTGTCATCGACGTGCTTAACGTCAACACCATAAAGCCCAGAGCCTATCAGATTTGCCGCTTTCAATGCCGTGTCGACCACAATTTTAGGCACTTGTTTAATATCAACACTTTCATAGCCACCAGAAGAAACCTTACCATTATCATGATGTTGATAAATTTGCCAATGTCCGCGACTCATCATGTATTTGCAAGCAAAGATCGGCTGACGATTTAAAATGCCAATACGCCAATCAAATTCAGTAGGCAAATATTCTTGCGCCAAGATCAGCGTGCTTTTTTCAAAAATTTCATAACTTTTTTGATAAAGTTCGTCCACACTGTTAACCCGCATCACACCATCAGAAAAAGCGCCGTCTGGCACTTTGAGCACCATTGGAAAGCCAATCATATCAATGGCTTCTTCAAGCTGCGCTTGAACACCGCTTTTTAAAATTAAACTTTTTGGCGTAACAACACGATTTATCGATAAAAGCTCAGTTAAAAACACTTTATTGGTGCATTTCATAATAGATTCAGGATCATCGATAACCACTAATCCTAAATTTTCTGCAGCTTTAGCAAATTTATAGGTAAAGTTTGAAACGCGGGTGGTGGCGCGGATAAAAAGACCATCAAACTCGCCAAGGCGCCCAAGCTCTTTAGGGGAGATCGCTTCTATGTTGATCCCTAAATGCTCTGCTGCTTTATGAAACTTTTTCAAAGCCTTAGGATCTGAAGGCGGCATTTTTTCATTTTCGTCCACAAGCATCGCGATGTCATAGCGGTATTTTTTATTTTTCTTTTTGCTGCGCCATACTTTTTGCGAAAAAGCCTCAAGGGAGCTTGCGAAAAGATCTTGCTCAGGATCGGTCAAAGTCTGAAAAGGACAAGCTTCAAGCTTAGAAAGCTGCCATTTTCCCTTTATTTTGACAAACTCGGCTTCCAAAACAGGAACCATAAATTTTTCAAACACTTTCATGGCGATAGGCTCTAGTCCTTCCACGTCAGTGCGGCCAAAATAAATTTTACAAGAAAGGTGATCTTCCGTTTTGAAATAGCGAGTGAAATCACCTTGTTTTAAATTAACCATATAATCTTGATCAAGATCATTAATGGTCATAACGCTTGGGATCACGCGATGGCCACGCGCCTCTGCAAGCAGCGAGCAATAGTAGCCATTTGTCATGTAGTCGTATGATTTACAAAGGTTTACAACCTGAATATTTTTGTGATGACTAAAAGCCCTCGGAGCAAGGTAGTCATTGACTGTAACCACTTGTTCTGAAGGGAAATACTGCCGCCAGTCTCGTTTCTCATCCGTGATAATAAGAATATTTGCCATTTTCCCATCCTTTGTAAAATTAGCGGTAGTTCTAAAACTATATTTAACTCTTTATATACGCGATCAACGAGAATTTCAAAATGGAATTTAAGTGTGCGACGCTTCGTGACCTTGAACAATTGCATAAACTAGAGCAGCGCTCCTTTTCCGAACACAGGTTAACTAAGCGACAATTGCGCCGTTTTATTACTTCAAAAACGGACTTTTTACTTACCGCGCAGCACAATGGCATAGTCGCAGCTTACGCGCTGCTCATCTTTAATCAGACAACACGCATTGCAAGACTTTATTCAATTGCAGTAGATAAAGAGTTTAAAAATCAAGGCATTGCAACCAGCTTGCTTAATCAATGTGAAACATACGCTGTTGAGCAAGGCTATATCACCATGCGTTTAGAAGTGCGCGAAGACAACGCTGATGCGATTGCTCTTTACAAAAAGCGCGGATTTAAAAAGCTCAGAGTTTTGATCCACTACTACGATGATCTCATCGATGGGATCCGCATGCAAAAAAGACTCGGCACCACAGGCCCTAGTAAAAAATTGCCGATGCCCTTGTATGTACAAACACTCCCCTTCACCTGCGGCGCGGCTTGTTTACTGATGAGCTTTGCTGCATTAGGACATCCCGAAAAACCAACCCGCACCAAAGAAGTGCAATTGTGGCGTGAAGCAACAACCATCTTTATGGCAGCAGGCCACGGCGGCTGCAGCGGGCACGGCCTTGCATTAGCAGCCTACCGCCGCGGATTTGAGGTAGAGCTTTGGTCGCACT
>JBOFXO010000071.1:0-1648 GCA_051654185.1 Vibrionaceae bacterium
TTAATGAAAAAGGCGCAAAAATTTGGGTCTCACCGACAGAAGCAACCGTGCAGCGCGATGAAAAAGGACGCATAGTCAGCGCCGTTGATACGCAAGGCAACAAACTTGTGCACGCCGGCATGACAAAGATGTCAAAGTCGAAAAATAACGGCATTGACCCGCAGCTGATGGTAGAAAAATATGGCGCAGACACCGTGCGCCTGTTTATGATGTTCGCAGCGCCAGCCGATATGACGCTCGAATGGCAAGAGTCTGGCGTTGAAGGCGCACACCGCTTTTTAAAACGCTTGTGGCGCATGGTATTTGAACATTTAGCCCATGGCGAGGTCGCACCCCTGAATGTGGCTAAATTAAGCCGCGAGCAAACCGCGCTGCGCCGTGAGGTGCACAAAACCATCGTTAAAGTGACCGACGACATTGCGCGCCGCCAAACCTTTAATACTGCGATTGCTGCCATTATGGAGCTGATGAATCATTTGGCTAAAGTGCAGGCAGACGATACGCAAAACCGCGCTATTTTAGACGAAGCGCTAAAAGCTATCATTTTGATGCTGTACCCGATTGTACCGCACATTACCACGGCTCTATGGCAAGCGCTTGGTCAAACAAGCCTTGATCATGCTCGCTGGCCAAAAGCGGACGAAAAAGCGCTGGTTGAAAATGAAAAGCTGATCATTGTGCAAGTTAACGGCAAAGTACGCGCCAAGATCACTGTGGGTGCAGACCTAAGCGAAGAAGAGGTAAAAGCGCTGGCTTTAGCAGATGATCACGTTGCAAAGTTCATAAACCTTGGTAGCGTTCAAAAAATTGTTTATGTTCCGGGTAAACTTGTCAGCATCGCGGTAAACTAAGCGTTTGCTTAATAATTAGCAATCAACGCTTAGCGCTTGTAAAAGCTTTGCGATTAGTAGCGGCTTTGCCTTCTTGGCAAGCCGCTTCTTTGTCGAAAGTTTAACGTTATCTTATATAATGGCTGGATTTTTAACGCGTTACGCTTTCTTCGCGATGCGGTATTTAGACAGTATTTTCAAATTTAAGGAGTTACCAATGAGGAGTTCACCATTGCGGCTACGGCAAGCAAGCCTACTCTTTTGCGCACTGCTTATTGGTGGCTGCGGTTTTACCCTGCGCGGCAGCTATAATTTGCCTAATGAAATCAAAACGTTATCTGTCACAAGTTTTGACGAATTTGGCCCCTTACCGCGTGAGATGAAAAAACGCTTACAGCTGCATCATATTGAGGTGGCAGCGCCGGCAAAAGAGCGGGCAAATTTGCATTTTCGCAGCGAAAATTATGGCGAAAATACCCTCTCGCTATACCAAAACAGCCGTGCGGCGCAAAAGCAAATTTTGTATACCGCGCGCTACTCCGTCAGCGTGCCACAAAAAGGCAGCTACGACTTTTCCACCTCCGTTAGCCGCACTTACTTAGATAACCCTTTGACAGCGTTAGCAAAATCTGTCGAAGAAGAAGTGCTTGCCAATGAAATGCGCATCGAAGCGACAAAACAGATCATACGCCAGCTTGCGCGCCTTACTGCCAATATCGAAGAGTTTGAGCGCAAACAGATGGAACAAAAAATCTTAGATGAGCAGTACCAAAAAGAGGGTGGCGTTACGATCCGTACTCGCTTTGAAGGCAAAGAGC
>JBOFXO010000072.1:0-2397 GCA_051654185.1 Vibrionaceae bacterium
TAAGCCTAGCCGCGTCGGTTCGCTCGACGTTATCGGCAACGGCTATGAATTTTTGATCAAAAATTTCGCCTCAAGCGGCGGCCAAAAGGCGGGCGAATTCTATACCCCGCCTGAAATCTCTGATCTTATTGCAGAACTCCTCGACCCGCAGCCTGGCGACACCATTTGCGACCCCGCGTGCGGCTCAGGCTCTTTGCTTATGAAATGTGGACGTAAGGTGGTCAGCAATCATGGCAGCCGCAGCTACGCGCTTTACGGGCAAGAGGCAATTGGCTCAACGTGGTCGCTTGCGAAAATGAACATGTTTTTGCATGGCGAAGACAACCACAAAATCGAGTGGGGCGACACTATCCGCAGCCCAAAATTGCTCGATAAGACCGGTTCGCTGATGCTGTTTGACATTGTTACCGCAAACCCGCCGTTTTCCTTAGACAAATGGGGGCATGGCGATGCTGAAAACGACAAATTCGCGCGTTTTAACCGTGGCGTGCCGCCGAAAACTAAGGGCGATTACGCTTTTATTTTGCACATGATTGAAACGCTAAAGCCAAACACTGGCCGCATGGGCGTGGTTGTTCCGCATGGCGTGCTGTTTCGAGGCGCAGCCGAAGGCAAAATTCGCCAAAAATTGATTGACGAAAACCTGCTTGATGCGGTGATAGGTTTGCCGGAAAAGCTGTTTTACGGCACGGGCATTCCGGCTGCCATTTTGATTTTTAAGAAGAAAAAGGTAGACGACAACATCTTGTTTATCGATGCCTCGCGCGAGTTTAAATCGGGAAAAAATCAAAACCAGCTGAGTGATGAGCACATTGCGAAAATCGTCGCGACTTACCGCAATGGCGACAAGGTTGATAAATACGCCTATTTAGCCAGCTTAAAAGAGATCCAAGATAACGACTACAACCTCAACATTCCGCGCTATGTCGACACGTTTGAAGAGGAAGATGAGATCGATTTGCTAGCCGTGCGCGCCGAGCGCGAGCAGCTGAAAGCGCAGCTTGCCGAGCTTGAAAGCGAGATGGAAAACTATTTGCAGGAGCTGGGTTATGGTGCCTGAAGGGTGGGAAACATATATAGGCGCAGAAATAACTTCAAAGATAACAAAGGGAAGCTCTCCAAAGTGGCAAGGTTTTGAATATCAAAACGAGGGCACTCTTTTTGTTACAAGTGAAAATGTTAGAGATGGTTATTTGGATGTAAGTACACCAAAGTATTTGCCTATGGAATTTAATCAGAAATTTAAAAATAGTCAGCTTAAGTGGGGTGATATATTAATTAATATCGTAGGAGCATCAATTGGGCGAAGTTGTCAATATCTGTTGAGAGACAAGCAAGCAAACATAAACCAAGCCGTTTGTTTGTTCCGCACAAACGATCTCGTTCTTAGTGATTATGTACAACAATTTTTACAGTTACCCAGCACAATAAAGAAATTATTGGGGGCGCAATCTGATTCTGCTAGACCGAATTTGTCTTTGGCAGATATGAAAGATTTTGTTTTCATTCTACCTCCTCTCTCCGAACAAAAGAAAATCGCGCAAATCCTCTCGACGTGGGATAAGTCCATCACCACCACAGAGCGCCTGCTCGAGCTCGCCCGCCAGCAGAAAAAAGCGCTGATGCAACAGCTGCTGACCGGCAAAAAGCGCCTGCTGGATAAAAATGGCGTGCGTTTTAGTGGGGAGTGGAAAATATATAAAGTTAAAGAATTGATAAAACAACACTATGAAAAAACAGAAAGAAATAATCAATATCCTGTTTTAACTTCATCTAGACAAGGGATGTTTTTTCAAAAAGATTACTACAACGGCAGGGACGTCGCTAGCGAGGATACTACAGGATACAATGTTGTTCCATTTGGATATTTTACATACAGACATATGTCTGATGATTTGATTTTTTCATTTAATATCAATCAATTATGTGAAAAAGGGATTGTCAGCACTCTTTATCCTGTATTTAAAGCTGAGGAAGAGATAATTATTTCTTATTTTCTTAGAGCGATTTTAAATGAAGGACGTGAATTTAAAAGATTTTCACAAGAGCAAAAACAGGGAGGTTCTCGTACTTATATGTACTTGAGTAAGCTGCAAGAGCTTAAATTAAGAATTCCTTATCTTAAAGAACAACAAAAAATTGCGGCGGTACTTTCTGCAGCGGATCAAGAAATCACCGTCTTACAATCCCAACTCGAAGCATTAAAGCAAGAGAAAAAAGCGCTGATGCAGCAGCTGCTCACGGGTAAGCGGCGCGTAAAAGTCTGCGACGTTGCGTAATAAAAATGGGCTGCTGGTCAGCCTTTTTTTGTTTAAAGCCTGCGGGCGAGCGGCTTTCTTGCTCTTGCTGTAAATGAGTGATTGAGTTTTGGCTCAAATCAGTATTTACACCTTTGAT
>JBOFXO010000073.1:0-2211 GCA_051654185.1 Vibrionaceae bacterium
CCCGATTTGCCAAGCTCTTCGCGCGCCGATCCAACGTGATAAGTCATGTCCACATGCACTAAAGGATCGGATCTATCTTGATGCAACAAAACTGTTAACCCATTGGCTAGACGATATTTTTTATAATTTAGCGCAGGAAAATGACCACCACTTTCACTGTGAATTAGCCTAGCTGCGCCGCTAGCTAATGTCTGCGCGGATAGATCACAGCTTGCAAGTAACAATGTCACAAGTAACGAACGTATATACACAAAATACCTCAAACTAGCTCAGTAAAAAAAGGGCAGTTAACAGCGCAAAGCGCAGCCCTTTTCCCGCTGTAATAAAGAGTGCGCAGCGCAGCGATGACAAACGATACCAGCCGGCCAGCACGCACAAAGGATCGCCGATCAGCGGCAGCCAACTAAACAGCAGCGCCCAATCGCCATAGCGCTCAAGCCCGCGCCGTGCAAGCGTTTCGCGGCGCTTTGCTTGCAGCTTGCGCGCAGGCAGCAATCGCCCCAACCAATAGTTGAAGATCCCGCCCAGCGCATTACCCAACGTGACCGATGCAAACAGCAGCGCCGGCGCATTGCTTTTTAGGCTTAACGCAAAAAGATAGTGCGCTTCGCTTCCACCAGGAAGCAGCGTTGCACTTAAAAACCCGCTGCTAAAGAGTAGCCAAGGCTGTGAAAAATCTGGCACAACGCTCCTTGATGAAGATCAGCGCTAGAGCGCAACGTGTTGTTAATAAGCGAAAAAACGCCGATATGAAACGAACTTTCTACTGGATACTGCGATAAATTACAATGTCTTAGTAAGATAGTAGCGCTCATGCACAATGGGCGCCTGCGCGAGCGTCATCTGCAGCTGATAGCCGTAGCGCTCGTAAAAAGGGCGCGCCTGAAAGCTTAGCGTATCAAGAATAGCAAAACGGCAGCCGCGCGCTTTAGCCGCAGTTTCCATTGCGTTAAGAAGCTGACTACCAGCGCCTTGTCCACGCAATGATTTAGCAACCCACAGCAGCTCAATGTGCAGCCAATTGCCGTAAGTGTAACCAATACAGCCGCCTTGCCGCTCGCCCGCATCGTCTTGCATAAATACGGCGACAGGCACCCGCGTACAATCACCTATCACCGCATGGTTATTTTCGTTCATGCGATCTTGCAAAAAAATGCGATCGTCAATGGTTGGCTGCTGCACAAGATCTACGGTTAACTTCATCACACATCCCCACGGAAAGTTAAAATTTTTTCACCCTCTGTCGCACACGCAAAAGAATTAAAGGTGAAAATGAAAAACTTCTTATTTTATAACAAATTAGGGGAATATCTTTTACAAAAAGCGATTAAACAGGCTCTCTTTTTTCCCCATGATCAAAGCTGTGATCACTAAGGTAGAGCCTATTTGCAAAATATGGTTTCATGCTTATGCAAGGCAAGTTTGTACCAACAAGTTAGAAAATTTTTATTCATCTATTGATAGGAACAGATCTATGAGCTTGAATCTTCGTCAAACATTAATTGCCGCGGTCGTTGGCTTAACCCTTACGCCGCTCGCGTGGGCGCTGCCCAACGTGCACATTTTAGCCACAGGCGGCACCATTGCCGGCGCAGGCAAATCTGCTACGCAGTCTAATTATGAAGCGGGTAAAGTCGCTATTGAAACCTTGATCGAAGCTGTGCCACAAATGAAGGACGTCGCGACCATCCAAGGTGAGCAAGTGGTTAAAATTGGTTCACAAGATATGAATGACGAAGTGTGGCTAAAACTTGCTAAGCGCGTCAACGAGCTACTCAGCAAAGAAGAAGTCGACGGCATCGTGATCACACACGGCACCGACACGATGGAAGAGACTGCGTATTTTCTTAATTTAACCGTGAAAAGCCGTAAGCCTGTGGTATTAGTTGGCGCGATGCGCCCATCGACAGCAATGAGCGCTGATGGCCCGATGAATCTCTATAATGCGGTAGTCACAGCTTCTGATCCTGCCTCAAAAGGGCGCGGCGTAATGGTTGCGATGAACGATACCGTACTTGACGCGCGTGATGTCGTAAAAACCAATACCACCGGCGTGCAAACCTTCACAGCGCCAAACTTTGGCCCGCTAGGTTACATCCACAATGGTAAAATTGATTATCAGCGCATTCCAGCGCGCCTACACACGCACAAAACACCATTTGACGTCAGCAAGTTAGAAGAATTGCCAAAAGTGGGCATCGTTTATAGCTA
>JBOFXO010000074.1:0-1130 GCA_051654185.1 Vibrionaceae bacterium
CAAAGTGAAAAGTTTGATGATCTGCTGGCCATGGAACAACAATACTGTCGACAAGAGCCCTTTGTTTCGTTAGGCCGCTATATTCATGTAATGGCGCAAAAGCCGCAAAACTAAGTGATTAAGCTAACATTGCTTGCGAAGTGACCGGGTATACGCAAGCCCAAGCAACGAGATGATCATTTGATGAAAAGTACATCCCGTACCCTGCCAGAGACGGTAGGATGGGTTAAACAACAAGGCTTAGCGCTACATTTGCCAAGCGATCGTCTGGCGTTTTTAATCGCTATAAAGATGCTAAGTGAAGAGGAAAGTGATCTTAGCGAAGCGGTGCTACACGATGGTTTTAGTTACGTGAGCCAAGGTTTTAACCAATTTGATGAGACGCAAACCCAGCGCGCCAATAATGCCATCAACGATCTTATTCAGCAGCAATTGCTGACCCGCTTTAGTAGTGAGGGCAGTGATGGCGTGAGCCTTTATCGCCTATCAAGCTTGGCGGTCACCATCGTTGAGTTCTTTTTAGATAAGCGGCAAGTGGATTCTATCAAACTCTCGATTTTACTGGAGCATTTAGCCCGTGAATTAGAGGGCGCCTGCGCCATTGCGCTAGAAACGAATACGCGCGAGCAGTGGGATGAACAAGTACTGCCGCGGTTAACTTTCTCATTAGAAGAGACCCTAGGGCGAATTGATTTAACCCAGCGGGCTATGGATGAGCAGCAAAATGGGGTGAAAGAGCAAATTGCAGCGCTGCTTAACCAAAACTGGTTAGAAGCCATCCATAGCTGTGAAAAGCTGCTGCAAGAGACTGGGCAAACCTTGCGCGAGTTGCAAGATACGCTCGATGCGGCGGGGCACCGCTTGCAGGCAGGGCTTTTGAATATTCAAGAAGCGGCGCAGGGGCGCGAGGATCTGCTACACGTAGAGGCACTTACCCACGCTTTGCAAGTGCGTTTGGATGTGATTACAACGTGGGGCCAGCAGTGTATTGAGTTGTGGGCACGTTATGATCGTCATGTCCATAAGTTTATCCGTAACGCCATTGATATGGATAAAAATCGCGCCTTTAGTCAGCGCTTACGCGACTCTATTCGTAATTTTGTTAACCATAATTTCTTGCTTAAAGTGGC
>JBOFXO010000075.1:0-1099 GCA_051654185.1 Vibrionaceae bacterium
TCGACTATTTTACGACCCCCATTTCAGCTAATGTGTTACTCAACACCATTGGCCATCAATCTGGCATGCTAAAACTTGAAAAACAAATTTGGCCGCATGTTAGCGAACAAAATAATATGGGCCTGATCGGCAAAACCTCTTGCATGCGCAAATTGCGTGATCAGGTGCGCCGCGTCGCCCCGACCGATGTGTCAGTGCTTATCACTGGTGAAAGCGGCACCGGCAAAGAGCTCGTCGCGCAAGCCGTGCACAATGCGTCAACTCGCGCTAAAGGCAATTTTGTCTCGGTTAAATGCAGCTCGGTCTCTGAAAAAGTGCTTGAAGAAGAGCTTTTTGGCAGCGATGGCAACTCTGGAAAATTTCACAGCGCTCACCAAGGCTCACTCTTTTTAGATGAAATTGGCGATCTGCCACTTCCTTTGCAAGCAAAATTGCTTAGCCTTTTGCAAGATAATTCAGCAGATGTCAGCACCGATCTCTACAATAAAGAGCACAATGTACGCATTATCGCGGCAACTAATGCAGATTTAGAAAAACGCGTCGAAGAAGGGCTATTTCGCGAAGATCTTTACTACCGGCTCAATGTGCTGCGCATTGCAATCCCTTCACTGCAAGAGCACTCAGCCGACATTCCTGAGCTTGCCGAACACTTTTTAAACCGCTTTGCGCGGCAATACAATACGCAAGCGCGCAGTTTTTCTGAGGAAGCAAACGCGCTTTTATCTAGCTACAACTGGCCTGGCAATGTGCGCGAACTCGTTAATCAAGTTAAGCGTGCGGTGCTGCTTGCAGACTCACAGGTCATAAGTCCAGAGCATCTTGATCTGCCAAAACAAGGCGACTACAAGCATAGTCTGCGCAAAATTCGTGAACAATCTGAGCGTGATGCGCTGCTTGCCGTACTTGAAAATAATAACGGACAGGTTTCTGCTGCCGCTAAAGAGCTAGGTGTTTCGCGGGCGACCATGTACCGTCTGCTTAATAAACACAGCTTAATACCGGCGCCACGCAGCTTTCGCTGATCTCACAAAAACCAAAAAGGGCTAATTTTATTAGCCCTTTTTTTGCCTCGCAACAGCAATCTTTAGCTTGCGCAGCT
>JBOFXO010000076.1:0-2242 GCA_051654185.1 Vibrionaceae bacterium
CTTCAAAAATAGCATCCTTACAAAATGGCGCGGGGACATAGATCATCGAAGCGTCCGCGCCCGTTTGCTCAACCGCTTGCGCAACCGTGTTAAACACCGGCCGCTCAAGATGCGTTGATCCGCCTTTGCCTGGTGATACGCCGCCAAGTAACTGCGTGCCATACAAAATGGCTTGCTGAGAATGGTAAGTGCCTTGTGCGCCGGTAAAACCTTGGCAGATCACTTTGGTTTGCTTATTGACTAAGATTGCCATTCTCTTCCCTCCGCAGCTGCAACAACCGCTTGCGCCGCTTTTGTTAACGATGTAGCAGCAATGATGTTAAGCGATGACTCGGCTAATCTTTGCGCGCCAAGCTCAGCATTGTTACCTTGAAGACGCACCACAACCGGCACATTAACCCCGATCTGAGCTACCGCGCCAATAATGCCATCGGCGATCAAATCGCCACGCACGATGCCACCAAAAATATTGACCAGCACCGCCTTCACGTTCGGATCAGACAAAATGATCTTAAAGGCTTCGCTAACACGCTCTTGCGTCGCACCGCCGCCCACATCCAAAAAGTTAGCCGGTTTGCCGCCATGCAGCTGTACCATGTCCATGGTCGCCATCGCAAGCCCCGCGCCATTGACCATACAGCCAATGTTTCCAGAAAGCGCCACATAGTTAAGCTCCCACTTGCTCGCCTGCGCGTTGCGTTCATCTTCTTGCGAGGGATCGGCTAAAGCTTGCAATTTAGGATGACGAAACAGCGCGTTGCTGTCGATGATAACTTTAGCGTCCAAGCAAACAAGCTCTTGTGCCTTTGTCACTACCAAAGGGTTGATCTCGAGCATTGCCACATCTTGCTGTAAAAATAGCGTGGTCATCTTCATGAAAATATCGACAAACTGCGTCAGCTTTGTACCGCTAAGCCCAAGCTTAAAGGCTAATTGTCGTCCTTGATAAGGCTGCGGCCCAACCAAAGGATCAAGCACGGTTTTGTGGATAAGCTCTGGCGTTTGTTGCGCGACAGCCTCGATATCCATCCCGCCTTGCGAAGAGGCGATCACCACTACTTTTTGCAAGCTGCGATCGATAAGCACGCTCAAATAGAGCTCATCGAGAATGTCGGTGCACGCTTCAAGCAGCAATTTATTGACCGGCTGACCTTGCGCGTCGGTTTGATTGCTGACAAGACGCTTGCCAAGCCAGCGATTGGCAAAATCGATAATTTCTGCCTCGCTTTTGACAAGCTTGACGCCGCCAGCTTTACCGCGACCACCTGCATGCACTTGGCATTTGATCACCCAGCGATCGCCGCCTAGCGTTTGAGCTGCATTTAGCGCCTCTTGCGCGCTACTGCACACAACAGAGCGCAGCACCGGCAGTCCATATTCCGCAAACAGCTGTTTTGATTGATACTCATGTAAATTCATAACGCCTACCTTTGTTATGAGAAGATCTGTACAAAATCGCTGTCATTACACCTGCAGCAATAAGCGCATCGGATCTTCTAAGCGCTCTTTGACGCTCACTAAGAAACTGACCGAATTTTGCCCATCAACGATGCGATGATCATAAGAGAGGGCAAGATACATCATCGGCAATATTTTCACTTCGCCATTCACCGCCATGGGCCGCTCTTGAATTTTATGTAGTCCCAAAATAGCCGATTGCGGCGGATTAATGATCGGAGTCGAGAGCAGTGAGCCAAACACACCGCCATTAGTGATGGTAAAAGTGCCACCGCGCAGCTCATCGACCGTCAGCTTGCCATCGCGCCCTTTTTGCGCAAGCCTTTTGATCTCTTTTTCAATTTCGGCAACGGTTAACGTATCACAGCCGCGCAGCACGGGCGTAACTAAGCCGCGTGGCGTTGCAACTGCAATGCTGATATCAAAATAGTTATGATAAACAATGTCATCACCGTCAATCGCCGCATTAATTTCCGGAAACAGCTTTAATGCCTCCACCACCGCTTTCACATAAAACGACATCATGCCAAGGCGCACGCCGTGCAGCTTTTCAAATTCATCGCTGTAGCGCTTACGCAGATCTAAAATGGCCTGCATGTTCACTTCGTTAAAGGTTGTCAGCATCGCGGTGTTGTTTTTTGCATCAAGCAAGCGCTCAGCAACGCGTTTACGAAGGCGCGTCATGGCAACACGGCGCTCTTTAGGCGCGCCCGCTATATCATTCTCAGCCGCTATAGTTAAATGCTCAGGTACGGCCGCCTCTTCGGGCTTAGTGTGTTTTTCT
>JBOFXO010000077.1:0-3754 GCA_051654185.1 Vibrionaceae bacterium
TGCCACGCGCCTTGGGGCGGGCTTATCGTATTGCCGGTTGTTGAAGGACGCATTGCCTACGTCATCGGTATCGCGGCGGGCGCTATTACTACTGCGGTCATTGTCGGAATTTGGAAACCAGTTGTTAACGAGACCGAAGAAGCTAAAGCAAAAACGAGCTCACCGGCTCCAATGGCAAGCAAAATCGACGTACAAGAAGGCGAGTACGACGTTGTTGCCGTCACCTGCTGCCCATCAGGCGTCGCACACACCTTTATGGCGGCAAAAGCTCTTGAAAAAGCAGCAGAAGCTGCAGGGATCAAAATTAAAGTTGAAACGCAGGGGCAAAACGGACTCAAAAACCGTCTAAGCGAGCTCGATATTGCCAATGCCAAACTTGTGATCTTAGCGCACGACATTCCGGTCAAAGGTGCAAAGCGATTTGATAACGTCAATGTTATCGAATGCTCGACCAAAGAAGCAATGAAGGACGCAAGCTCGCTGCTGAGCAAAATTTAACAGTAAGCGTAAAAAAGGCCATTACGGCCTTTTTTTATGCGTTTTACTCAGCAATTAAAAATCAATACTGACATCACTAAGAGCTACGCACGAGCACGCGAGTGCCATGCCTTTTTGCAGCTCTTGCTCACTCAAGGTGGCAATGCTTAAACGCTCAATCGCGCCATCAACTGTGCAGCGACATGCACCACAAACACCAGCGCGGCAAGCCGTTGGCATCGTTTCACCTGCCATTTCAAGCGCCGCGAGCAGCGTTTGCCCTGGCGCAATTTTAACGACCTTACCACTTTTGCTAATGGTCAGAGAAAATGAAGCTTGCGCGGCGTCCTTTTTTAACACAGGCACACCAAAAGACTCTTGATGCAGCTGATCAGCTGGCAAACCAAGCTGGGCCAGTAATTCGCTGACAGCTTGCATATAAGCAGAAGGCCCGCAAAGATAAACGTCTCGCGTTAGCAGATCAGGGGCAAGCTTAAGCAGCATCGCCGCCGTCAAGCGCCCTTGCCACGGATACTCAGCTTCACTTTCTTCAAGTACCCATGCGTACTCAAGCCCGCGATGCTCTCTTGCAAGCGCCTTAAGCTCAGTGGCAAAAATAAGATCCTGACGCGAGCGCGCGCTGTGAATAAAACGGATATCTGCATTAGAATTTTTTGCCAACTCATCGCGCAACATTGACCACATCGGCGTGATACCCGAGCCAGCACTGAGCAGCAAAGGGCGCGCTGACGGGTACTTAGTAAGATGAAAATCACCAAAAGGGCCATCGATTTGCACCTGCGCCCCTTCATGCAAATTTTCTAATAAATACTGCGACACTTCACCGGCAGCTTTTATCGTGATCTGCCAAAACGGGTCTTGTGGACTTGATGAAAGCGTATAAGCGCGGCTTAGCGCCTTGCCGTCCATCGTGATGTGCATTGTGACACATTGCCCCGCTAAAGCTGCAGGCAAAGCGCCGCTGAGCGGTACAAATTGCCAGCTTACTACGTCATGCGCCTCTTGCTTACGGTGAATACAACGAAAAATCGGTAGATCAGCGCTCATTACGCAGCTCCTTCTATTTAGCTGTCACAAAAAAGGCGAGCTAAGCCCGCCTGAATAAGCAAAATAGCGCATTTAGCGCGAAGTTGCATCTGAGCATCGGCTAACAAAAATCAGTTAACGATCAACCAGCAAGGATCTCAGCCAGATCAGCCTGCGCGGTGGTAGTACCTTTTAATCCAAACTGCTCCTCTAATACTTTGAGCAAATTAGGCGTTAAAAATCCAGGAGCACTTGGGCCGGTACGGATGTTTTTCACCCCCAGCGCAAGTAAAGTAAGCAGCACTACGATCGCTTTTTGCTCAAACCATGAAAGCACTAACGTCAGCGGCAATTCATTGATATCACAAGAAAATGCTTGGGATAAAGCAAGTGCCAACTCAATCGCCGAGTAGGCATCATTACACTGCCCTAAATCCAAAAGGCGCGGAATGCCATCAATATTGCCAAAGTCGAGTTTGTTGAAACGGTATTTACCGCAGCCCAATGTCAAGATCAGGCTATCTTGCGGGGCAGCAGTTGCAAGCTCGGTAAAATAGCTACGCTCAGCTTTCTCGCCGTCACAGCCACCTATCACAAAAAAGTGGTTGATAGCGCCCGCTTGCACTTTTTCAATCACTGTTGGGGCGACTTGCATGAGCGTATTGCGCGCAAAACCTATGGTAATAAAGTGCTCAATTTCTTGATATTTAAAACCTTCTAGCGACAGCGCTTTTTCAATCACCGCTGAAAAATCGTGATCGCTGATATGAGTGACGCCAGGCCAACCAACGCTTGAGCGAGTGAAAATGCGATCGGCGTAGCGCCCTACATTCGGGTCAATAATACAGTTTGATGTCATCACGACAGGACCTGGAAAATTAGCAAACTCTTGCTGCTGGTTTTGCCATGCCGAGCCGTAATTGCCGACTAAGTGCGAAAACTGTTTAAAGTAGGGGTAAGCAAGCGCTGGCAACAGCTCGCCATGGGTGTAGACATTGATCCCTTTACCTTGCGTTTGCTGCAAAATGTGTTTGAGATCCAACATATCGTGGCCTGAAACCAAAATACATTTGCCCACAACAGGGGTTACGCGTACCGACGTTGGCTCAGGGTGGCCAAATGCGCTCGTTTCGCCCTGATCAAGCATCTTCATCACGCTAAAATTAAGCAGACCGATATCCATCGCACACTTAAGCAGCGGCTCAAGCTGTGTCGGATCGCAGCTTAACCAGCTCATAATACGATGAAATTCTGCGTAAATTTCATCATTGTGCTGCCCAAGCACATGGGCGTGCTCCATATACGCCGCCGCCCCTTTTAAGCCATACAGACAAAGTAGGCGCAGGCCCATCACATCTTCATTGACCTGCCCTTTGCCGCGGTTAGGCGCCGCAACGGCCGCCTGCTCTAACTGCGCTTGCAGCGTCGAGCCGGGTACAAAATAAGCGCAGTTTGGCAGCATAGCGCGGTTAATCGGCAAGCCTGCTAATCGCTCACTCAGCCGCTCACGGTAAGCTAGCGCTTGATGGGTGTAGCCTGTAATGCGCGCTGAGTCGAAATTGACATTCGTTAATGTTGAAAAAAAAGCTTGTGGCACAAATATGTCTATTTCACGATCAATAATGGCATGCTCACGTGCAAGCTGTGCCCATGCACTTAAGCCCTGCAGGGTGTAAATCAATACATCTTGTAAATCAGAGGTTTGCGCTGTTTTGCCGCACATTCCTTTTGCATAAGCACAGCCATTACCCGCTGGCGCGCGAATAGCTTGTTCGCACTGCACACAAAACATGATCTCTCCTTAAAAAATCAATTTATTGTTTATTTTCTGCGGGCGAATTCTATGTTAATTACAGTTTATTTTATAGATCATTTTCATATGAATGAATAAAAAGCATTCGCTTTAAAAAATATGTGAAAATAAAATTTTGTTTGGATTAAAAATATTTTTGTGAAAAAAAAAGATAAAGCACTTAATAAAAAATTTTTTATATCTTTAAACAAGTTACAGCACAATCATTTGATACATATCTAATTTTTTATAAAAAACTATCGTTTAAGCCATTCTTTACGCCTTTTTTTACAGGCGACAAAAAATAACAACTAATCTTTTAATGTTATTAACCGGATCATTCTCATGGTCAGGCAAAAAGCGGTTTATTTGCTGTCCAATTTGCATAATAAAAAACATTAAAATAGGTAATAAAATGATCTTGATACAATTTCTCGT
>JBOFXO010000078.1:0-2738 GCA_051654185.1 Vibrionaceae bacterium
TGCTACGGTGCGGATCTTAGGGCCGAAAGAAGAGTCGCCGATCCCTGAAGAGGTGCGCCGGGTTCCCATGCAAAATTTGCCAACGCAGCCGACATCTACAGGCATTATTTTGCAGCAGGTTGCCCCTGCTTTAGAAACATATGAAACGCAGGCAAAGCCTGCATTGCCAGCCTCTTCTGTGCCTGCGCGTAAACGCGTTGGCCCTACGCAAAAAAATGATACGCTGTGGAAAATTGCCTCGCGTAACACGCCAAAAGGCGCGTCCATCTATCAGGTGATTGGCGCTATTTTTCACTTAAACCCGCAAGCTTTTGCCGAAGATAATATTCATCTGCTTGAGCCTGGCAGTATTTTGCTCATGCCAACGCAAGATGAGATCAAAAAAGAGCGAGTGCAGGCGGTCTCTGCGCGCCTTGATCAAGATCAGCCGGCTGCGACTCGCTATCGAGCGGCTAATCGCGCGGCAAAAAATGAAAAAAGTGCGGCGAAGACAGCAAGCAGCGCTCAAGCGCCCGCAGACCCTATTAAGCCTTTAGTGGCTGAAGTTACAGCAGTGGAGCCTGCGAAAAGCGTCCCCGCGCAAGAGGTGAAAAATGAATTGCCGCAGGCTGTAGATGTAGCGGGTGCTGAAAAAGAAAAAAGTGCCGAGACCATAAATCAGCCCGCAAATGCGCCAGCCGCAACCTTAGCGCCTACTGCTGTAGAAAATAAAGAGCCTAAAGGATCTAAAGAGCCCGTTCAAGCTACGACAAGTGAAACGCCAGCACAAAATAAGCTTGATGAGAACAGCAGTAAGGAAGCAAGCCTAAGCGACCCGCTCGTTGCACCTAGTGAGGGCAGTCGTGAATTAAGTGTGCCCAACGGTATTCTTGCACCAGAAAATCAGGAAAATTTAGCGCAAGGGGAAGCGATTGCTCTTACAACAAAAGAGTACGATCAGCTGCTTGCAAAACTTGAGCAAATGCTTGAAAGCGATCATCGCCTTAAGGTGCGTTTAGGCGAGCTGCAAAATCAAGTTGATGAATTAATTAAAAGTAATTTGCAGCAGCAAGATTTCAATCAAACTTTGCAGGCGCAATTAGAGCAGGGTAAAAAGCCCGATGAACCAAAGCTAACTCAAAGCTCGCCTACCGTTTTTGACCACCTTGTGGAAAAGCCTTGGCTGCTCGCCCTTAGTGCTATTTTGCCCGCGTTACTGCTAGCTTTAGTGATATTGCTGTTTATCAAAAAACCTAAAAAAGAAGATAAAGAGCCTGCACAAGAGCAAGAAAGTAGCGATTATTCATCGCTAGCGTCAGCGCCTGACAGCGAAAGCGTAAAGTCTGAGCTCGCTGATACTGATGATGCTTTAGATGATCCTGTTCTTGATGATCAGCAAGATGAGCTGCTTGAGTTTGATGAACTGCTTGAAGAGATGCTTGAGCTTGATGGCGATGAAAATGTCGTAAAGGATCCTAATAAAAAAGAGCCGCCTCAGTCGAGCCTTGCAACTGAAAGCGAGCCTGATGCCCAGCCAGTTGTGATTAATGAGCCACCACAGTCGCTAGAATTTTTAGAGCAAGAGTTAAGCGAAAAAGCCAATGATGAAACAGAGCTTGCGGCGGAGGCTTTTGAGCAAGCAGGGCAAGCTGAAGAAATCATTGAGCTTGAAGAAGTTACAGAAGATGAAATTAACGACACGCTTATGCCAGAGCCGCTTTTAAGCGCCCAAGAGCCCTCTTTAGCTGATGATAAAACTGAGCCACTTTTAGCGCCACCAGAAGCTCAAATAGAGCCAACGCCGAGCTTTGCGTTTGATCTAGATGATGAGGAGCTGACTAAGCAGCTCGATCAAGAGTTCGCCGAGCTCATAGAGATGACTAAACCTACTCAAGAGATAGCGCAAGAAGAGGGTGATGATGAAGCGCTGATTATTCTCGATGCTGACAGCGAAAATCTGATAGCAGCTAGCGCTGAAAAAAAAAGCATTTCTCTTGATGAACAAAAACGACAAGTTACTGATGTGCAAGAGATAGAGCCTGCAGGTGACGTAAACTTGCCGCCTTTAGCAAAGCTGCCGCGCTTAGAAAATGAAACTCATGCTGATGAGAATTTGGCGTTAGATGAGCAGATGCAAAGCTTGCTAGAGCAAGAGTCCGTGCTTGAGGTTGAGCCAACTTTTGATGTTGAACCAACGTTAGGAGCAGAATTTGCTGCTGAGCCAAGATTGCACGATGATTTTAAAGTTGATCAAGAGCTTGAAATTGCAACAAAAGATGTTGAGATCAAGCCAGAGCCAGAGCCAGAGCCAGAGCCAGAGCTTGAGGAATTAGAGCCAGAATCAGCCCCTGCGTTAGAGATTGAATCTGAAATTGAGTTTGAAATTGAAGCTGCGTCAAAATTAGATCTTGAGCCTCTAGGGGCAAGTTTGCAACAAGAAAGCGTGCCAGCGGAAAACCCATCGCCCGTTATTTTGCCGCAAAAAAGTGAACCGAAAAGAAATTCTCAAGGGCAAGCGGCTAAAAAAGAGTTATCAAAAGATATACTCTCTCAGCTCAATCCTGGGCAAAAACTTGCGCCATTTGAGGATGAGTCGCTGCAAGTTGCAGGGCTTGATATCGCAACGCTGTGGGATGAGGGGGAGGTGGAGGCTGAGCTTGCGCCGGTAAAAGTAGAGCCTTCTTTTGCTGTTAGCGATCACGCCTTTGACGAAATTCAGCCACCAGCTACCTCTTTTGATGAAGAGGTGACGGCGAAGC
>JBOFXO010000079.1:0-1113 GCA_051654185.1 Vibrionaceae bacterium
CAGTTCGCTAAATTATTGCAAGATTACCGCGTGCAAAAAGTGGTGATCCGCGCGCGCCCAATGCAAGGCAAATTTTCAGGCAGTGCTGCCAGCTTTAAAATAGAAGCCGCGCTGCAATTGCTCGATGGTATCAGCACACAAATTTTGACCAGCAGTGAAATTAAGGCGGCGTTAAAACGCTGCCCACAACTTGTACATGCAAAAGATGTTGGCTTAAAGCAGTTTCAGCAAAGTGCACTTGAAACCGGCGTTGCCTACTTTCATCATCAATAAAAGCGATCATGACCGTAAAATGAGCAAACGTAAAAAGCTGCCTCTGGCAGCTTTTTTCACATGGACACCGCAAGTTTTGCCGGCAAAACAGGACTCGACTTATTAAGCGACAACTTCACCCCAAAGATCGTACTCATCGGCATGGGTGATAGTCACATTGACCAGTTCCCCAGCCGTAAGCAAAGTTTCGCCGTTAAGGTAGACCACGCCATCGATTTCAGGCGCATCGGCGTAGGTGCGGCCAATCGCGCCTTCTTCATCCACCTCATCAATCAGCACCTGCATCACGCTGCCAATACGCTGCTGCAATTTTTCTAAACTGATCTGCTGCTGCAGCGTCATTAAACGCTCTAAGCGCTGCTGCTTAATTTCTTCAGGGACGGGATCGGCAAGCTCATTAGCGCTTGCGCCATCGACAGGCGAGTAGGCAAAGCAGCCAACGCGCTCAAGTTTCGCCTTTTGCAGCCAATCTAGCAGCTGCTCAAAATCTTCTTCGGTTTCACCAGGAAAGCCAACAATAAAGGTTGAGCGGATCACAAGCTGCGGGCAGATTTGGCGCCATGCTTGAATTTGCTCAAGCAATTTTTCAGCGCGGCCAGGGCGGCGCATCAGTTTTAAAATGCGCGGGCTTGCATGTTGAAAAGGAATATCGAGATAAGGCAAAATGGCGCCGTCAGCCATCAAAGGCAGTAGCTCGTCAACGTGCGGGTACGGGTAGACGTAATGCAGCCGCACCCAGATCCCAAGTTTTGCCAACGCTTTAGACAAAGCCGTAAGATGCTGCTTAATAGGCATACCATCGGCAAAACCCATCGCGTGCTTAAGATCGGCGCCATATGC
>JBOFXO010000080.1:0-4032 GCA_051654185.1 Vibrionaceae bacterium
AGGGTCGGGGGTTCGAATCCCTCTTCACCGACCAATCATAAAGAAGCCTCTCAATCGAGAGGCTTTTTGCTTTTGTGCCTGCCAATAAACGGCGCGCTCTGTGCTGGTTTTAGCCTTCTACGTTGCGCTGCATTTGTTGTAACAGCGCGCTCTCGTTAACGAAAGGTGCAGCAACTAAAAGCTACGACAGTTTTTGCTCTAATGCTGCAAGCTTTTCTTCCAGTAGCGTTAATTTTTGCCGCGTGCGCAGCAGCACTTCAGTTTGTATATCAAACTCTTCGCGACTAACCACATCAAGCTTGGATAGCTGCGCTTGCAGTACTTCTTTCACTTTGAGCTCAACATCGCCACCAAGCGTTTTAATGGAGTTAGGCAGTGTCTCTTGAAGCTGCTTTACGATCTGCTCTATTTTTTTTGGGTCAAACATTACTCATTCCTTGTTAAATTTTATGCAAAAAAAAGGAGCCAGATGCTGGCCCCTTTGTCACTGGTTTCTCAGTTAGTCCAATCGGCTTAGCATACCTTTATCTTCATCAAATAATGGTAGCGGTTCATGTTTGCTTGCAAGATAGGTATAAATCACAGGCAAAACAAATAGCGTGAACAAGGTGCCAATTGCAAGGCCTGCTACGATCACGATGCCGATACTAAAGCGCTGCGCCGCGCCCGCACCTGTGGCGTACATCAGCGGTACAAGACCTGCGATCATCGCAGCAGTGGTCATCAAAATCGGACGTAAACGCACTTTAGCCGCTTCCATTACGGCCTCCATTCTATCCAATTTATGATGTAGCTGCTCCTCTTTTGCTACTTCACAGATCAAAATTCCGTGCTTGGTAATAAGGCCAATGAGGGTGATAAGTCCTACTTGCGAATAGATATTCATGGACGTAGCTCCCCATGCCAGCGCAATTAACGCGCCGCAGATAGCAAGAGGTACTGAAACAAGAATAACTAATGGATCGCGTAGCGACTCAAATTGAATGGCCAATACCAAGAAGATCACCGCCATCGCCAAGGCAAAAATGCCAAACAGCGCATTTCCTTCAGTGACATATTGGCGTGCTTCACCAAGGTAATCGTGCTGATAGCCGCGAGGTAAATCATTTTTGGCGATCTCCTCAAACCATTGCACCGCTTCGCCAACTGTCGCGCTAGGCCCTGGTACTACGCCGATAGTGGCAGAGTTGAGCTGGTTAAAGTGCGGCAGGGCGCGTGGGCTTGCGACCACGTCAACGGTGATGAGCGAGCTAAGCGGAATAGAATTACCGTCGGCTGCGCGAACATAGTAATTTTTCATCGACTCAGGATTTAAGCGAAAACGGCGCTCTACCTGCGGAATGACCTCGTACGAGCGTCCATAGATATCAACACGGTTAACAAAGCCGTCAGACATCATGGTGCTAAGCGTAAGGCCAATGTCTTGCATGGTGACACCATAAGAGCCGGCTTTGTCTTTATCGATGTTGATTTTCATCGTTGCAGAGTCAAACTTTAGGTCAAGATCTGAGTGCACAAACAGTGAGTTTTCTTTCACTTTCACCAAAATGTCCGCCGCAACTTGTGCGAGCGTTTCAAAGTTGTTTGGCGTTGTGATCACAAATTGCACGGGTAGACCAGATCCTGCGCCTGGTAGCTCTGGGATCTGGAAGGTGGTGACCGCCATTTGCGGTACGCCTTGCACAGCTTCACTGGCGCGTTTTACCACTTCAGCTTGGCTTGCCTTGCGATCAGCCCATGGAACCAAAGAAGCAATACCAAACGCTTGGTTTGCCTTAGGTATTCCAGAAAAGACTTGAGAAAACGCCACTTCAGGTTGCGCCGCTAAGTACTGGTTAACCTGTGTCATGGTGTTTTCAATGTAATCTAAGTTCGCCGTTGATGGGGCTGTGCCCACCACCATGAACACGCCTTTATCTTCAGCAGGGGCAAGCTCACTTGGGATAAACTTAAACAGCATTGGCAGCGATATCATTACTAACACCGCAAATACGATAACAACAGGGCGTACGCGCATGACATAGGCTAGCATGCGCGTGTAGCCGCTGGTCATCCCATCTAAGAAGTGATGAACTTTTTGCTCAAATTTATTAGGTTTTTCATTGGCCTTTAACATTTTAGCGCACATCATAGGCGACAATGTTAATGCAATGATCCCTGATACAAACACTGAGCCCGCAAGTGTTAGCGCAAACTCTTTAAACAAAGAGCCTGTCACGCCGCCCATTAAAGCAATCGGCGCGTACACTGCTGCAAGCGTTAACGTCATTGAAATAACCGGCACGGCGATTTCTCGTGTACCAATAATTGCAGCGCGAAACGGCGGTTCCCCCAGTTTGATGTGGCGGTCGATGTTCTCGAGCACCACGATCGCGTCATCGACCACAAGACCTATCGCTAATACCATCGCAAGCAAGGTCATTAGGTTTATTGAAAAACCAAACAGCTCCATCATCATAGCCACACCAATCAGTGATAACGGAATGGTAATGATAGGGATGAGAACTGCGCGAAATGAGCCTAAAAACAGCGTGATAACTATCAGTACGATAAGACCCGCTTCTGCGATAGTTTTGATAACCTCGTTGATCGATGCGTTAATGGCAACCGTTGAGTCGTACAACACATTCATGTTGATCGTGCTTGGCATGTTGCGTTTTAGCTCAGGCAACAGCTTTAACACGTCTTGCGCAATATTGATCGGGTTAGCAGAAGGCGCGGCGTTTATCGCAACGACTACCGCTTCTGCGCCATTTGCTGAGGCGCGGTAGACATCGTGACTTTTTTCTAGCGAAACCGTTGCAATGTCACCAAGGCGGATAACTTGTCCGTTTTTCGATGACACCACAAGGCGCTTAAGCTCTTCTGGATCAGAAACTTGCGTATCTGCTGTGCCGTTAAAGATGCTAAATTCGCCAATCGCTTGACCGGTGGCAGACTGGTAGTTGTTGGCATTGAGCACTTGCATAACGTTGGTCGCGCTAAGCTTAAACGCCGCCATTTTGGCAGGATCAAGCCACACACGCAGCGCATATTTTATCCCGCCGTACACGTCAATTTTTGAAATACCATTGACCGTAAAAAGCTGCGGCTTTGTAACGCGCTCGATGTAGTCGCTAATTTGACTTGAGCTTAGCGTATCAGAGTTAAAGCCGATGTACATCACAGCGGTGGTTGAGTCGGCGGCGGCGCTGACTGACGGGTCTTGTGCGTCGCTCGGCAGCTCTGCGCGCACCGAGTTTACTTTGGCTAAAATATCAGCTAAAGCGGCGTTAGGATCCGTATTAAGCTTCATGTTTACAGAGATAGTCGACTGACCTAAGATGGACTCCGAGGTCATAAAATCGATATTATCGGCTTGCGCTACCGCTTGCTCGATAGGGGTTGTGATAAACCCTTGGATAAGATCTGCGCTTGCGCCATAGTAACCTGTTGTAATGGTTACAACTGTGCTGGTCACTTTGGGGTATTCGCGGATTGACATATTGAACAGCGATTGCAGTCCGATCAGCGCTATTAAAAAGCTGATCGAAACGGCTAACACTGGTCTTCGAATAAAAATATCAGTGAACTTCATAACGCCTCATTACAATTTTGGTAATTGAGCTGGAGGGGTAAGCGCATTGTTTTCAACTACGCGAACTTTTGAGCCGTTGCTAAGACGAATTTGCCCCGATGTGACAATCACGTCGCCGGCTTTTAAGCCCTCGATGATATGTGCGTCGCCGCCTTTACGCTCGCCCACTTTGATCACTTGCTGATAAGCGCGCGTTACGCCGTTTTCTTCACGCAATACGTAGACATTTTCGCCGTATAGTGCAAAGTTGATGGCAGTTTGAGTGATGATGATTTGATTTTTTTGGGTTGGCAAAACGATGTTAGCGCGTGCAAACATACCTGAGCGCAGCATGCCGTCGTTGTTGGGAATGTCAGCTTGCACTTGGATAAGGCCACTTTGATAGCTTACCGCAGGCTCTATCGCGCTGATATTGCCAGAAAACGGCGTATCAGGGAAAGCATCTACAGCAATAT
>JBOFXO010000081.1:0-1223 GCA_051654185.1 Vibrionaceae bacterium
ATCTGACAAGAAACGTCTTAACAGACTGCCTGGTTCATGCGAGCTTGTTCGTGCATTTGGTCCTATCGGCTGCCCATCAACAGTGAGATCTTGCCCTGTCCATCCTACATTTCTAAAGCAGATGAGTGCTTCTAGCGCATAGGTTGGAATGCTTTGAGCCGCTTGTTGTGCATCAGTGACAGCATTTTGACCAAGCGCGGTGCTTATTCTTGCACGCTGGTTTGCAACATGGGCGTTAAGTAAGCGCCCAGCATCGCTGCGAATCGCGCGCTGCTGAGTTGCGATCAACGTTAGACGCTCAGCGGCTGTATTGGCTTGCACAAGTCCAGTTAATAGGGTTTGTGAGGCTACAGCAGCATCGGGAAGCCGCCAGTACGTAGACTCTGGCTCTGCAGGATCAATGGCCCCGCGCTCAAGTTGCAGCCCTGGGAAATTAAAATTGAACAAAAATTGAGATGCACTGCGCGACGCCTGCAATGCTTCACCCCACCAGTAGGTGTTGTTAGCGCTTGCCGCTAGTGCAATCTCTGCTGGATCTCCTAGTCTTTCAGGGTTAGGAACCATCCCAGCATGGCGCAGATAGTTTGTTCGAGTTTGCGCGCTAGCAATAGTTCTAATGTGTGAAAAAGCTGTTTGTACGGCAGGCAATGCGGTGTCACTGATGGACCAAGCTCCCTCAGCATTTTGGGTTACAATTCCCTCTGTAGTACGCACTGCCATGGTATTTAAGGCATCTTGCCATGCCGCAGGCATATTTACCATGTTAGCTGCTAATAACTGATCAATATCAGCTTGACTGATACCGGTTGTGACGTTTGAGTCAGTGCGCAGGCTTCTTGGCCTAAACCGTGTTACGGTGACTGATTGGGCCGGCCCTTGAGGCTCTGCTGCAGCGCCCGAAGCCGATGCAGCGCCTGCTCCTGGCGCAGGTGGTTGGCCATAAGCGGCGGTATAACGCGCTACAAGATTATTATTTTGGCACCAAGTTAACAGCGCAGTAAGGCGTTGTGCTCTTGTATCCACAACAAGTAAGCTGTCACGTAACGCCATAAGGTTAGGGTAGTTAACCAGATCAGCATCGGAAGGTGCAAATTGGTTGTTTTGATCACGGATCAGCGCAACCCCTAATGCTTGCACAGCTTCTTGCCACCAGTAAAGGTTTTCAGCTGCGTTAGATACAAGGCTTTGTTCGGTTTCTTGCTCAGGGTGCTCAGGGTCATTGA
>JBOFXO010000082.1:0-12842 GCA_051654185.1 Vibrionaceae bacterium
ATTTTTTACCTTCATATTCATAAAGATAATTCATCATCCACTCATCAATGCGATCATGCATTAACAAAACCTCAAGCCCCTTGGCGCGAAATTGCTCAAGATGCGGGCTGTGTTTTGCCGCCTGATAGCTGTCAGCGGTGAGATAATAAATTTTATCTTGGCCTTCTTTCATGCGGCTAATATAGTCCGCTAAAGAGACTTTTTGCTCGCTGCTGTCTTGATCTGTCGAACAAAAACGCAGCAAACTTGCAATCGTATCTTTGTTTGCAAAATCTTCCGCGGGGCCTTCTTTTAACACCAAACCAAACTCTTTCCAAAACGCCGCGTATTTTTCCGTCTCTTTGCTGGCCATTTTTTCTAGCATGCTCAGCACGCGCTTAGCGCAGGCGTTACGCAATGTGTGCGTGATCTTATTGTCTTGCAAAATTTCGCGCGAAACGTTCAGTGGCAGATCGTTTGAATCAATCAAGCCGCGCACAAAACGCAAGTAACTTGGCATAAATTGTGATGCGTCATCCATGATGAAAACACGCTGCACATATAACTTAAGCCCTTGTTTATGCTCACGATTAAACATATCCCACGGCGCTTTAGCCGGTATATAAAGCAGGCTTGTGTAGTCATTTTTACCTTCAACACGGTTATGGCTCCACACCAAAGGATCGCCATAATCGTTGCTAATGTGCTTATAAAAGGCTTTATATTCTTCATCCGAGATGTCGTTTTTTGCACAAGTCCAAAGCGCTTTTGCTTTGTTAACTTGCTCCCACTCACCTTCTTGCGTTTTTTCGCCTTCTTCATTTTCTTTGAAGGCAAACATCTCGACATTGATCCCGATGTGATCAGAATATTTGCCAATTACGCTGCGCACACGCCAATCGTCCAAAAACTCTTTTTCTTCTTCACGAAGATGCAGCGTAATCGAGGTTCCGCGGCTTACTTTTTCAATTTGCTCAAGGGTATAGTCGCCCTCACCGCTTGACTGCCAACGCACAGCATCTGCTTTGTCTGCGCCTGCTGCGCGCGTTTCTACAGTGACCTTGTCAGCGACGATAAAGGCAGAATAAAAACCTACGCCAAACTGACCGATAAGTTGGCTATCTTTTGATTGTTCATCAGAAAGCTGCTTGAAAAAATCAGCCGTACCCGATTTTGCGATAGTACCAAGGTTATCAATCACTTCTTGGCGTGACATGCCGATGCCGTTATCCTCGATGGTCAAGGTGCCCGCTTCTTTGTTTGTACTAATTCGTACGCGCAGCTCGCCGTCATTTTCATATAACGCACTGTTTGATAATGCTTTAAATCGTAACTTATCAGCCGCATCCGAAGCGTTTGAGATAAGCTCACGCAAAAAAATCTCTTTATTGGAATATAAAGAGTGGATCATTAAATGTAATAGTTTGGCGGTGTCTGATCCAAAATTATGTTTTTCTAACGTTTTTTCCATTTTTGATTACCTTGATAAACTTTGTTTAACAATCCGTTTAAATATGCAGCTTACGGCAAAAATAAACCTTGCTAATACAATATGGGCAGCGTGCCGCTTTTCAAGGGCCGCGATAAAATCTCAGCTATTTACCCAATGCATTTTTATGATGAAAACGACAAACCGACTCATAGCGAGCGTTGCCGCCAATCTCAACTTGCTCACCATCAGCAATAGCGAGCCCATTTTGGTCAGTCCTGATCACCATATTGGCCTTGCGCCCGCAGTGGCAAACGGTTTTTAGCTCAATAAGTTTATCCGCCCAAGCTAAAAGGTATTGCGCGCCGCTAAAAAGCTCCCCACGAAAATCGGTGCGAAGCCCATAACACAAAACAGGAATATCCATTTTATCAACCACTTCGGTGAGCTGATACACTTGCTCTTTAGACAAAAACTGGCACTCATCAACCAGCACGCAGTCCACTTTCTTGGCTTTATTTTTCTCATCAATTAATGCGTGCAACTCACTGTTTGGCTGATAAAGCTCAGCATCAGCTTGCAGCCCAATACGCGAGCTGACCTTGCCTACGGCGTAACGATCATCTATCGCGGCAGTTAAAATGAGCGGGTTCATGCCACGTTCTTGATAATTAAAAGCAGATTGAAGCAAAGTCGTTGATTTTCCAGCATTCATTGCCGAGTAATAAAAATAAAGTTGCGCCACAGGGTTTCTCCTAAAAATTTATACCGTATTATACCTTGGCTACTGACGACATTACCAAGGAGAATACTTATGCGCTCATTGAAATACATCGTTTGTACCTTATTGTTATCTTTACCTTTATCGCTATCTGCAGCACAGCTCGTCAACCTTTACGGCCCAGGCGGTCCGCATGTTGCCCTGCAAAAAGTCGGGGAAGATTTTCACGCACAAACCGGCATTAAGGTCAATGTCACTTTTGGCCCGCAGGCAAGCTGGAACGAAAAAGCTAAACAAAACGCAGACATTTTATTTGGCACCTCTGAGCAGTCAGCGCTTGCTATCGCAGCAGATCACAGCGCACAATTTGATGCAGCAAAGATAACGCCGATTTATTTGCGTCCTGCAATCATCTTGGTAAGAAAAGGAAACCCTAAAAAAATCAAAGGGCTAATGGATTTAACTCAGGCAGGAATTGGCATTGTTGTCCCTGAAGGGGCTGGAAAAAGCAACACCTCTGGCACCGGCGTTTGGGAAGATATGATCGGCCGCAGTGGTAATATCCACCACATTGCTCAATTTAGAAATAACATTGTCTCATTTGCCCCTAACAGCGGCTCGGCAAGAAAAGCATTTCTAGAAAACCCAAAAGTTGATGCGTGGATCACTTGGCTTGACTGGGCTAAAACCAATCCTGATTTTGGTGACGTTGTTGCAATTGAAAAAGATCTGGTGATCTACCGCGACATCAATGTAATGTTAAAGAAAACGCCAAGCAAACAAAGCGTGCAATTTGCTCAATATTTGACGAGCGATAAAGCAAAAGCCATTTTTGCTCAATATGGCTTTACGCAAACGGCGCACTAGCAATAATCTTGTAACGAATAAAAAAGCGAATGGTTTCATTCGCTTTTTTTGATTTGCCGTTAAATTCACTCGCTAAGAGTTCACGTAAGCGTTCACATTATCCTTTTTTGCCGCAAAATCACTGATATAACGTAGCCAAACACACAGCCCAATAAAGACTAGTGCCCCACAGCTCAGCGACAATAAAATGGAGTTAGAAAAACCTAACACAGTAAAACTGACAATAGAAACACAGGCGCTCATCAAGGCATAAGGCAGCTGACTTGTCACGTGCTCGATATGGTTACAACGCGCGCCGGTTGATGACAAAATAGTGGTATCTGAGATAGGCGAGCAGTGATCGCCAAATACAGAGCCTGCGAGCACCGCGGCAAGCATTGGTAACAGCATCGCAGGCTCTGACGCCATCGCAAGATCGCCACCAATCGGCAACATGATCCCAAAAGTTCCCCACGATGTTCCGGTCGAAAAAGCCATAACGCCTGAAAGTAAAAATAACAAAACGGGCAATAGCTGCGGAGCAAAAGAGCCCGAAACAAACGACGACAAATACTTGCCAGTTTGCATATCACCAATCACTTTTCCAATTGACCAAGCGAAAAATAGAATAAATATCGCCCCAACCATCGAATTAGCGCCTTGTAAACTTACCTTTGCAATCATTTTTACGGGTAATTTTTGTAAAAAAACAATCGCTAAAACCACAAGCAAACAGCTCAAGCTACCAAACAGCAGTGATAGGCCAACATCAGTATTTTCAAAAGCACCTAATAGCGAAAACGCTTTATTATCATCAGCTAATTTAGCGGTGCCAGTATAAATCATGGCAGAAATAGTGTTCACAATAAGAACAAGGATCGGCAAAACTAAATAACGTACCTTGCCATTTTCTGCGCTAACCATTTCCAATTCGTTTTCAGCTTGAGGTGCATGCAACATTTGCTGCTCGCGCACATCTAAATTGGAATTTGCCATTTCTAATTGGCGCATTGGCCCAATATTTAAATTAAAGTAAGCCACCACAAAAACTAAAAGAAGGGCAAAGATGGCGTAAAAATTCATTGGTATCATTGTGATGAATGCACTAATTGCAGAATGCTGCGTCACATTATGCGCAAGTAAAATACCTCCAATCACGGTAATAATATAAGCGCCCCAACTTGAGATAGGCGAAATTACGCACATGGGTGCGGCGGTAGAGTCTAAAATATAAGCAAGTTTTGCACGAGAAGTGCCAAACCTATCAGTAACCGGACGGCTAATAGCACCCACAGCTAAGCTATTAAAATAGTCATCAACGAAAATAAAGATCCCTAAAGCAACAGCCAGCAAATTTGCGCCACGTTTATTTTTTACTTTGTCTTGAGCCCAGAGTGCAAATGCATGCGCGCCGCCAGATAGCGTCATTAATGCGGTGATAATGCCGAGCAGCACAAGAAATGTCACAATGCTCATATTCCAGCTGTTAATTGCACCATCATCAATGACGAGACCTTTAAATAAAGAGCCTACGTATAACGCACTATTTTGCAATGAAAAATCATTTAACAATAAAGCGCCAGCAAGGATCCCAACCCCTAGCGAAAGTAATACTTTTCGCGTAATAAGGGCAAGACTTAGGGCAAGCAATGGCGGAAAAATGGACCAAAGTGAATGAGAAAAATCAGCTAATGTCATGATCTCTTTACCAATATGTTGGTGGAAGATCTACTGCAGAATATTGATATGGCAAAATGCCAATAAAAATAAGGTGAAGATCTACAGTAGCGCTCCATAGTGAAAAACTATGGCAGTGTTATCTTTGTTAAAGATAACCCCAGCAAGAAGCTCTGATAAGCTTGACTTACTTCGGCGTCATTCCCTTTTACTTATCGTCATCGGCATCACCCTCGAATAAGTTACTAATGAATAACGCGCCTCTACTTTTACAGTTAACTCTTTTATTCTATGAAACAAAACCAAAGTTGCAAGATTTTTTCTAAATTCTGTCATAAAAAACTGCGCATAGACCGCGCATTCATTCTGCTAATAAAAAATTAATTAACTTAATTCGTTACAATTTTTGCAAAAGATCATTTATTTTTCACCACGACCTATTAATAAATTTTATCTTCTAAAGCTTGTAACATTTATAATCACTTTATTAAAAAATAGAGCAAAATGTTATTTTATATATTGCCAACAATTAATTATATTTGCTATTCTGCGCAACGAGAATTAATTCAAATTCTGAAAGGGTCCTGATATGTCTGATACACTTAAAGTGTTATTAAATATTCGAAGTCTGCGTGCTCTTGCTCGTGAACTTACTTTAGAACAACTGCTAGATGCTAAAGAAAAATTTCTTACCGTTGTTGCTGAGCGTGAAATGCAAGACGCACAACTCATTGCGGAAGAAAAAGAACGTTTAGAAAAACTAGAAAAATATCGTTCAATGCTAATTAATGATGGCATTGATCCAGAAGAGCTGATGGCAAGCCTAAATATTACTGCTAAGCCAAAATCAAAGCGTGCTTCTCGCCCTGCTAAATATAAATATATCGATGAAGATGGCTCAGAAAAAACTTGGACAGGCCAAGGCCGTACACCAAAGGTTATTCGTGAAGCAATAGAGAACAAAGGCAAATTAGAAGATTTTTTAATATAATTTGATAATAAAAAACGGGTTTATCACCCGTTTTTTATTGCCTTGCTGCCAATTTATTTTCTGCAGCTATTTAGATTTTAAATGCTTTAAAAAACACTACGATAGCCACAATCTCTGTGCTTTACTTAATCGCGTCTGCAAGTTTGCTTACCGCTAAGCCAAAGTAATGCGAGCGATTCCAACGCATGAGCGCCTGATAGTTACCATAAACTAAATAACTACGCCCTTTATTATCATCAGGGCTGATTAACCACGCTTTAATATCAACATTGGGCAATGCCTTATTTTCAGCGTTACGCACCCCAAGATTTTGCCACTGCGCTAGCGACTTACCGCGATCATTGCTGATCCCGATTAGCTGCGGATCAATCCCTTTTGTTGGCAAGGTAACTTGACGCCCCCAAGTATAACTGTCATCCCAGCCGGATTTTTTCAAATAATTCGCCGCAGAGGCAAACACATCGGCGCGATTTTGCCAAATGTCTTTTTTACCGTCACCGTCACCGTCTGCGGCAAAGGTTAAAAATGAACTTGGCATAAATTGGCACTGTCCCATCGCGCCAGCCCATGAGCCTTTCAGCTGCTTCGGCGCAATGTGTCCTTGCTGAAGAATTTGCAAAGCAGAGAAAACTTCTTTGCGGAAAAACGCTTCGCGACGGCCATCAAAAGCAAGCGTAGTTAATGCTTCAATCACATTAAAATTACCGGTGAATTGACCAAAATTGCTCTCGATTCCCCATAAAGCAACAATAAAGCGAGGCTGCACGCCAAACTCTTTGCCGATTTTCTCAAGCAACGCTTTGTTTTCGTTATATAAATTTTTCGCTTTTGTAATTTTCCACTGTGGCAGAGCACGGGTTAAATACTCATCAAGCAGCAATTTTTTTTCAGGCTGATTTTTATCTGCTTGAACCGCGCGCTCATGATATATGATCCCAGAGAAAGCTTCTTCCACTAAGCTTGCTGTAAATCCTTGTTCTAGCGCTTCTTTTTTTAAGCCAGATACGTAACTTGCAAAATTTTTAGCCCCAGTTTGCTCAGCAAAACTTAACGGCGATAATACTAAAGCAAGCCCAACTAGCAGCCCTATTTTGTTCTTGTGCATGATACTCCCCAAACTAACTACCATAACTTATTGTTTTTACTTGATATAGTCTCAAGGGCTACATTGATTGGCGGCGGCATTTGCAGATAAAAACCGGGATCTTGAAGCGCTTCTTTTACCTTATTAATATCAGCCATGGCCAATTTACTGCGCTTTGCTAAATCAATCATCATAACAAAAACAGGGGGACCGAACTGCTGCGCTAGCGCCGATGGGATCAGCTCAAAAGCGTCTTTTTTAGGCAAATAAAGATACATATCGGCTTTTTTATGGCTTTTATAAATCGCGCACCACACTTATGCATTCCCCATAATTTTTATCTTGCGCCTCTCAAAATTTGAAGTTCATTTCATCAAATAAGCAACCTATTGATACAATAGTGATTATACGCATTTCAAGCTTGCTGCAAACAGGTTGTAAATATATCATACATGGCCGGCTATGATAATGGATATATAGCACGAATTATTTTCTATGATGGCATATTAAATTCAACTAATAGCCTTTGCTAGGTCAATGCTAACGGCTAACACTTAAGTTGAAATACGTGGCATGGAAACCCAAAGAACATCAAAAAATTAATTGACTTAACGTATTATCTTTTGTCACATAATTTCAGATTTGCGTATTACGGATCACTCTCATGCACATGACAAAAAGCGCCGAACTAAAAGGAAGTACTTTTACTTTTTCTGTCTTGCAGCTGTTTAACGACAATTTTGAGCAAACGCTTAGAATGTTGGAAAAAAAAATAGAACTAGCGCCGTCTTTTTTCATTGGCGCACCTTTAGTGCTTGATATTTCACGTTTAGATAAGCTGCCTGATATTGCGGATCTTAAAAATAAAATAAATGCTACAGGCGTGCTAGTTGTAGGACTGACTGGGTGTCGTAATGATGAGTGGAGGGAAGCGGTTAAAGAAGCAGGCGTTGCGCTTGTAAACCTTGCAACACCGGCTAAACAAGCACAGCAACTTGCAGCTCCAAGTAAAATTGTTGTTTCGCCCATACGTTCCGGACAACAAATTTATGCAAAAAACAGAGATTTAGTTGTACTAAATCATGTCAGCGCAGGGGCAGAAATTATCGCGGATGGCAATATTCACATTTACGGATCACTACGCGGTCGAGCTATAGCGGGTGCAAACGGGCATAAAGAAGCACATATTTTTTGTCAAAATTTACAACCGGAATTGATTTCTATTGCAGGCACTTACTGGCTTAATGAAACAATCCCACAAAATTTTTTAGGCAGTTCGGTAAAAATATCACTCTGTGATGGTTCTTTGCTTATCGAACCAATTTAGTACTTTATTCTTATTTTTTAAAAGGTGAGCGATGGCACGAGTAGTCGTTATTACTTCTGGCAAAGGTGGTGTAGGTAAAACTACATCCAGCGCCGCACTAGCAACCGGTCTTGCACAAGCAGGCAAAAAAACGGTGGTCATCGATTTTGATATCGGTCTACGCAATCTTGATCTGATCATGGGCTGTGAGCGGCGCGTGGTTTATGATTTTGTGAATGTTATCAATGGTGAAGCTACATTAAATCAGGCGCTGATCAAAGACAAACGGATTGAGAATCTGTATGTACTGCCAGCCTCGCAAACTCGAGATAAAAACGCCCTGACCAAAGAAGGGGTGAGCAAAACGATTGACGATCTCAAGGCGATGGATTTTGATTTTATTATCTGTGACTCTCCGGCTGGGATCGAAAACGGTGCGCTTATGGCGCTCTATTTTGCAGATGAAGCGATTGTTACGACTAACCCTGAAGTGTCTTCAGTGCGCGATTCAGACAGAATTTTGGGGATCCTTGACTCAAAGTCGCGCCGCGCAGAAACAGGACAAACACCGGTTAAAACCTTTTTACTGCTCACGCGTTACAACCCTTGCCGTGTTACCCGCGGGGAAATGCTGAGCGTTGAAGATGTTGAAGAGATCTTGCGCATTCCGTTATTGAGCGTGATCCCTGAAAGTCCATCTGTACTACATGCGTCAAACAAAGGCGAGCCTGTTATCCTAGACGCAGAATCTGATGCAGGACAAGCGTACCAAGATGCGGTCTCTCGTTTACTTGGCAATGAATGCCCATTCCGCTTTATTGAGGAAGAGAGAAAAGGATTTTTTAAGCGGTTATTCGGAGGATAATGAATGGCATTGCTGGAGTTTTTTCGTTCTAAAAAAGGAAAATCTGCATCTGTTGCAAAAGAGCGGCTGCAGATCATCGTAGCTGAGCATCGTAGAGCTGGCAGTGGCGAACCAACTTACTTGCCACAGCTAAAAAAAGACATACTGGCTGTGATCCAAAAATATGTTGTCATTAGCCCTGATCAAGTTACCGTCTCGCTTGACCAACGTGAAAGCGATCTAGCGGTTCTCGAACTCAATGTCATGCTGCCTGAAGAAGATCATCGCTAAGAACGCTTTTTGTTTTCTCAATGCCGAATAACTGCGGCATTGAGATTCATTTACCACTTTTTGAGCAAGCCGTATCTTGAGTGTCCAATATCGCAAGTAACGGTGCTTTAAGATAGATACCACGCCAGCCTGTAAGCAGCTCAGGTAACTCTTGAGCACTGCGCTGATAAATCCAGTCCCACTTGAGCACCTGCTCTATTTGTCGCTTAGATCCTAAAAACTCAGGTGCAAGCTCTAGCTGATCTGCAATTGCATTGATCTGCTTTTTAAAGCTATCCACCATTGATTTATAATCTTCGTTTTCAATCAAACGACAAATTTTATCGGGCCATTGCTTTGATGGAAGCTGCTCCGCTTGATTCATGATACGCAAGATCTGCATGCCATGGCGCTGAATTTCGTTTCTATCCACTTCCGCTTTTTGCATTTTTTCTAACGAATTCAGCCTATAGCGAGTTATCTTCCACAAATTGGTGTCTTTTATGACAAAATTTAGCGCCAGATTACGCCGCTTAGCCTCTTTGCTGCGCCACCGCGCTAATGCGCGCAGCACTGCAAGCTGATTTGGCTCAAGCTGCCAAGCGTTTTTAATGTCAAGATAAGCAAGTTCGCTATCAGGAATACGGCTACGGCGATTAACTAGCTGCTGGCATTCATATTGCGCAGCCTCTAGCCAATTTTTATTGATAATTTTCTCATGCAAAATACGGTACAGCGGCCACAAATAATAAACATCTGCCGCAGCATAGTTAAGCTGGCTTTCAGTTAATGGACGCTGACACCAGTTGGTGCGAGACTCGCCTTTGTCCACAGTCACGCCAAGATATTGCTGAGCCAATGCCGCAAATCCCATCGAGACACCATGACCTAAAAATGCAGCTAAAATTTGCGTGTCAATGAGCGGCGTAGGAATAAATCCTGCAGCTTGCAAAAACACTTCAAGATCTTCGCTACAGGCATGCAGCACCTTGGTGATGCTGGTCTTTTTTAACAGCTGCCAAAATGGCGAGAGATCCCCAATGGCCAAAGTATCAAGCAGCGCTAAAATTTTCCCATCGTAAACTTGAATAAGTCCAAGCGAAGGATAGAAGGTACGCGTACGAACAAATTCTGTGTCTAACATTAACACAGTAGAATTTTCTAGATCATCACACAGCTGTTTGAGAGCTTGGCTGTCCGTTATTAGGCTAAAATTCACAGCCAGTTCCTCAAAATCAGATCATTACAGCAGTTTTTATATAACACATGCAGACAATAAAATTTATTGCTCTTTTACATAGGTTCTTAATTGGCGACGCAAAATTTTGCCCACGTTAGTTTTTGGCAAATTATCATAAAACTCAACGATCCTAGGAATTTTATAACCTGTCAAGAATTTACGACAATGTTTTAACAATTCATCTTGCGTCAAAGAAGCATCGCGTTTGACAATGCACACTTTTATCACTTCACCTGAAATATCATGCGGGACGCCGATCGCGGCCACTTCCAGCACTTTTTTATTTTGCATTACCACATCTTCAATTTCAGTCGGATAGACATTAAAGCCCGACACATTGATCACATCTTTTTTTCTATCAATAACATGCAAAAAGCCATCTGAGTCAAATTGAACGACATCACCCGTTGCAAGCCAGCCATCGGCAGAAAGCACCTCGCGCGTAGCTTTTGGTTGCTGCCAATACCCTTGCATCACTTGCGGGCCTCGCACATGCAACTCACCCGTGCTGCTCGCTAAAGGCTGCGGCGAGCCAGCATCATCAACGATACGAATTTCTGTAGAGGGCACAGGTAAACCGATTGAGCCATTATATTGTGTTAAATCATATGGATAAGCTGAAACAAGCGGCGAGCACTCCGTTAAACCATAGCCTTCTAAAAGATGGTGCCCCGTCACTTCCATCCACTTGTGTGCTACGGCTTTATAAATTGCCATACCACCACCGACCGCTAATTTGAGCTTAGAAAAATCCAATTCACAAAATTCACGGTTGCTTAACAATGCATTAAACAGCGTGTTAACACCTGTTAACGCAGTAAAGGAATAGGATCTCAACTCTTTAACAACCGCCGGAATATTACGCGGATCAGTGATCAAAACGTTTAATCCGCCCATATCAATAAACAATAAGCAGTTAACTGTTAAAGCAAAAACATGATAAAGCGGCAAAGCGGTGATCACCACTTCTGAGCGCTCATTGAGCACAGGTCCATAAAAGCTCTTCGCCTGTGCTAAATTCGCTAGCATGTTGCTGTGGGTAAGCATCGCGCCTTTAGCAATTCCTGTCGTACCGCCCGTGTATTGCAAAAATGCCAGCGCGCTACCATCTAAATTAGGTTTGACATATTGCATTCTGCGCCCTTTTGCGAGCACCTGCCGAAAAGAGATCGCATTAGAGAAGTGGTATTTAGGCACCATCCGCTTGATATATTTAACAATAAAATTAACAAGCGTAGCTTTATGCAGCGCAAGTTGATCCCCCATAGAAGTCAAAATAACATGCTCAACATCTGTTTTTTCGATGACTTGTTCAAGGGTGTGGGCAAAGTTTGACACAATAACAATAGCTTTAGCGCCTGAGTCTTTTAATTGATGCTCAAGCTCGCGCGGCGTATAGAGTGGATTTACGTTCACAACCACAAGGCCTGCGCGCAAAATACCAAACAAAACTATTGGATATTGCAGCAAATTGGGCATCATGATAGCAACACGTGACCCTTTTTCTAATTTTAAACTCTGCAAATAAGCGGCAAAAGCGCGGCTTCGCTCTTCAAGCTCACGAAAAGTCAGCAGCCGCCCCATGTTAGCAAATGAAGCCTGGTCAGAATATTTTTGTACCGCTTGCTCAAACATGTCTATCAATGACATTTGATTGTCTAACGTGATCTCTGCGGGTACATCTGCTGGATAGCGGCCAACCCAAACCTTTTCATCCACAGGTTATCTCCTTTCATTTAACGCATTTGCTTGAAGTTGCATTGCTTTATCGTAATGAATGTCCATATTACAGACAACCGAATGATTTCAATACCTTACAAATAAAAAAGTCCAACCTAAAAGGCATTTTTTGTAATTTAAAAGGCGTGTCAGATTAAAAAATCGGCGATCTTAAGCGGTTTTGTCAAACAATTTGCGGCACAAATGGTGTCGGGGACTATAAGCGTGGCAATATGCTCATTTGTAATACAAAATCATGGCGTTATAAGCTTAAACCCAAAAGTGCACACTAAATTGCTCAGCAAGCTCATCTCGTTTTGCTTGATTTTGCACGGCAAGATAAGTTTCAACTGCGCGCTGCGTTTTCGGCTCTGGCATATCATATTGAATTTTTTCGTGATTTTCCTGAGCGAGATGGGGATTTTGAATGCCTTGTGCGACAACCGGTGACGCTGGCACAATTTGAGCCAAACTTGCTGTTTTTTTTGAGTGGGTAGAAGAGCTTGAAACCGACGGGCGTGTCACTGACTGAATTAAATCCATTTACTCACTCCTTACCCATGCCGTTTCTAATACAACGCCCATTTTAGCTAATTGAAAATAAAGGCATTAAATTATGGGCAACTGATCGCCATTTATGCAAGTTTATCGCGCGCCCCTAAAATTAAAATCGCCAGTTTTTGCATCCTTGCAAATCAGGTTTATCCTTACAATCGCTTTTTACCGCAGCGCAACT
>JBOFXO010000083.1:0-1795 GCA_051654185.1 Vibrionaceae bacterium
CGACAGGATCAGCAAAGGCGCTGCAAGCGCTGGGCATTACTGTGTTTGATGCAAATGAAGTCACAGAGCTTGAAATTTATGTTGATGGCGCTGATGAAATTAATCCGCAGCTGCAGATGATCAAAGGCGGCGGCGCGGCCTTAACTCGCGAAAAAATTGTGGCGGCGCTCGCGAAAAGATTCATCTGTATTATCGATGACAGCAAAAAAGTACCGGTGCTTGGCAAATTTGCCCTGCCTGTTGAAGTTATCCCGATGGCGCGCTCATACGTAGGGCGTGAGCTGTTTAAATTGGGCGGTAATCCTTGCTACCGTGAAGATTGTATCACTGACAATGGCAATATTATCATTGACGTGCACGATCTTGAGATCCGCGATCCTAAAGCGCTGGAAACGCAGATCAATGCAATTGCTGGAGTGGTCACAGTGGGTCTGTTTGCTCATCGCGGTGCCAATATCATTTTAGAAGGCACTGAAAACGGCGTTGTCGAAACCTTGGCTTAGAGAAAAGTAGCGCATCAGCGCTACTTTTTAGCGCTGCGTTTATTTTGTTGTTACAGCAGGCTGGTAAACCACAGGCTCTGCAGCAAGGCGAAATATGACGTCAACTTGTTCGCGTATGGTGATACTGTTATCTTGATAACTTGCTGATTTTGCAGAATAATTATCAGCAGCCATGCGCAGCATAATAGGCTGAGGTGTGGCGTAGTTGTTGTAGCGAATTTTCCACAGTCCAACGACGTTTTGGTTAAAGCCGTGTGCTATTTCATTGGCCTTATTTATCGCATCTTCAATGGCTTTGCTACGTGCTTGTATTTTGAGCGCATCGTTTTGGCTAGACAACAGATCTATCCCGTTGATCCGATTAATCCCATCTTCTAGCGCGCCATCTAGCACCTGATTGAGTTTGCTAAGATCACGCACCTTGATTGAAACTGTGCGTGTCGCGTTGTAGCCTTCAAGCTCAGGTTGACCAGGCTGTGAATAGTTGTATTGGGGCTGTAATGATAGGCTGCTGCTTTGAATGTCATCGCGTGCAATGTCCAGTTTTGCAAGCCGCGCGAGCAGTGCTACGACAGCTTCATCGGAAGCTTGCTTTGCTTTTTGCGCTTTGCTTTTAGTCAGTGAGACGGCAATTTGCACTAAAGCCAGATCTGGCGTTGCGGTAATTTCGCCAAAGCCGGTTGTCTCAAGGTGTGGCATAGGCACGTTCGCGTAGCTTACAGCCGGCAATAGCGCTGCATGTATGCCCAAAAGCGCAGCAAGCAGTGATTTTTTCATACTGGATCTCCTAGTTGAATAGCAAGTCGTGTTATGACTATAAAAATTAAAGCATTATCCTCTAAAGCATCCTTTACATCGTAAACATAAAAGATTTTTATAGATAAAAAGCAACTTTTATTGCAGGAAGAGTGACAAAAAAAGGCAACATTAACAAAAAGATAGATATATGAGCACTCGGCTCAACTGTTTTTGCTGCAACCTAGTATAAGTAAAGCGCCACTGTCAGGTGGGATCGTGGTAAATTGATTTTGAGCTTGGGAGGAGAATATCATGCGCTTGTTTTCATTGGTACTGTTGGGTGTGCTTGCGTTTTTGCAATACCACCTCTGGTGGGGGAAAAATGGCATCAATGATTATCTTAAGATCCAGCAAGATACACAAACAGTTAAAATGAGTAGTGAAAAATCATACCAACGCAATCAAGAAATGTACGCGGAAATTCGCGATCTGAAAGCTGGGCTTGAAGCCATTGAAGAGCGCGCGCGTAATGAGCTTGGCATGATAAAACCTAA